>JAOXSH010000005.1 GCA_025800145.1 Cohaesibacter sp. | reverse complement strand
AGGGATAGAGAAGAAATTGATCCCGAGCAGGCATTCGAGTTGCCGGTATCGCAACGGTGATCAAGCTTGACGATGGAAATACGAATAATTCTGATTAAGTACAGTAAATCATATAGATAACTCCATCCGCGCACAGGTCTCCTAGAAACAAAGGCTAGAGCATTTTGAGTGGGGAAAGGGCTGGCGCAGGACTTTTAAATCAGGCTCTAAAGCGCCACATCCTTGCTGCTTTGGGCGAGGGCGGAGAGCAGTAGGGGCAAGGGATCGCGCTCTTGCACGATCAGTCCGACCATATGGGTGATGTCCGGCTCTATCAGCGGAATGGCGCACAGGCCTTCAAGCTCGCTGAGCTGGATTTTGCAATTTTCCGGCAAGACGGCGGCATAGTGGCCTGTCTGAATGAAGGCATAGAGATTGTTGATGCTATTGCTTTCAATATCTGAGCTTGGGCTACAGCCGGTTTGTTTGAACGCCGCATCAACAATATGACGAAATTGCATATCTGGTGTCAGGCTGCAAAGAGGCAATTGCGCGGCCTCGGCCCAGCATAATGTTTCTTTTTCGGCCAAGGGATGCTGACGATTGACAAACAGGCAATAGCGCTCCTGATAAAGTGGCCACATGCTGCGGCTTTTATCTAGCTTGTCATGATCAAGATAGGAAATACCGGCATCCAGAGTGCCTTCTTCCAATTGGTGCAAAATATCGCTGGAACTGCGCGAGAGGATGGTGAATTGCACCGCCGGATGTAAGGTTTTGAGCGCCCCTGCCAGCTTTGGTACCATGGGCAGGGCAGAGGGGATGACGCCAAGGGTGATCCGGCCTCGCAAATTGCCGGTTAGCCCGGCAAGCTCATCGCGCAGACCATTGCAATTTTCTAAAATGCGTTTCGCCCAAGCGACAACGCGCTCGCCTTCATCGGTCAATCCCTGATAGCGCTGGCCACGGCGCACAATAGACACGCCCAATTCCTGCTCCAGTTGGCGAATGCGGCTGGACAGGGTTGGTTGGGTCACATGACAGACTTGAGCGGCTCTGGTGAAATGTTTTTCTTGCGATAAGGCAACCAGATAATGAAGCTGACGAATATCCATGTATCTTCATAGCATGAAGACAGAACAGGCGCATATGACAAAAGCCATGCGCCTGTGTGAAATATTTTATGCCGTTGATATTATGATCAGCCGATGCATTTTTTCAGGCCATCAATGGCCAGTGGCTTGAGCTGATCGGCATTGTTGGACAGCATATCGCCAATCTGGCCTTTCATCCGTGGATCCCAAAAATCCTTGATATGGGTGGCGATGGCCTCAACGGCTTGGGCTTGCGGATAGGATTGAAAAAAGTCCGCAATCTGGTTGGTCATTCGGATCAGGTCATCCTGTTTCATGGTGATGTCTCCGGCAAGGTGTGCGGATCGAAGCTCATCAGCTCGTTCCGATGTTTGATGATCACATGCATATCGGCGCTTTTGGCAAGTTTGAGCGCCAAGGCACTGGGGGCAGAAACCGCAGCCACCAAAGGTACGCCCAAAACGGCGGCCTTTTGCACCATTTCAAAGCTCAGGCGGCTAGAAAGCATCAAAAAGCAATGGCTGGTATCGTGGCCCGCTGCAATTGCGGCCCCGGTTAATTTGTCGACCGCATTATGGCGGCCAATATCTTCGCGCAGCAGCAAAATATTTCCCTGCCGGTCGCATAAGGCGGCGGCATGAGTGGTGTGATTTTCCTGTCGCATAATCTGTTTGGGACCGAAATCGGCAAAAGCTTTTTGCACGACCCTCATCTCTGGCAAAACACCAAAAACACGCGGCGGCGGAGCAACGCTTGCCGCAAGGCTTTGTGCCCCACATAACCCGCAAGAGCTGCGTCCGGCCAAGGCGCGACGACGGGCAAAATGCTCGTCCTCGCCTGTGCTTTCAATAGACAGATTGAGCAAATAGCCATCGGCCACAGAGGTCAGCGCGATGCGCTTTATCTGCTCTGGTGTGGATACCAGACCTTCTGAAAGAGCAAAACCAAGAGCGAAATCCTCCAGATCGCATGGTGTCAACATCATGACGGCAAAATCTTTGCCATTGACCAAAACGCCAACCGGCATTTCTTCGGCAATGACCCAGCTCTCGGCTTCTATGCCTTGAACTGTTATACGTTTGCCCGGTAGCAAGCGCGAGACTGCTACCGGTTCCATCTGGTTGAGATCACTGATCTTGATCTTATTCTGCGGCATCAATCGTAATCCGATAATGGGTTTGCGACTTGTCCTTATGCTCTTCCTGCCAATCAGATGGGCGGTTGGAGCGATGAACCTGAACAGCCGTTACCTTATATTCCGGGCAATTGGTTGCCCAGTCGGAATTATCGGTTGTGATGACATTGGCCCCGGACAGTGGATGGTGGAAAGTGGTGTAAACCACGCCCGCAGGCACCCGATCGGAGATTTCCGCCCGCAAAGTGGTTGCCCCCATGCGGCTGGCAATGGAAACATGATCGCCATCGGCAATGCCACGCTCTTCTGCATCATGAGGATGGATCTCAATGATATCCTCTTGGTGCCAGCGGCTGTTTTCTGTCCGGCGGGTCTGGGCGCCAACATTATATTGGCTCAGAATCCGGCCGGTTGTCAGCAACAATGGATAGAAGCGGTTGCTGCGCTCTGATGTTGCCACATAATCGGTGACCATGAACAAGCCCTTGCCGCGTACAAAGCCATCCACATGCATGATGGGAGAGCCATTTGGATTGGCATCATTGACCGGCCATTGCAGGCTCTCGCCACCATCCAGACGCTGATGGGACACACCGGCAAAGGAAGGGGTGAGGCGGGCAATTTCGTCCATGATCTGAGATGGATCGTCATAAGACATCTCATAACCCATAGCAGCGGACAGACGGCAGACGGCTTCCCATTCAGAGAGGTTGGATTGCTCTTTCATCACCGGACGCACGCGGTTGATGCGACGTTCGGCATTGGTGAAAGTGCCATCTTTCTCAAGGAAAGAGGTGCCGGGCAGGAAGACATGGGCAAAAGCGGCGGTCTCATTGAGAAAGAGATCCTGAACAATGAGAATATCCAGCGCTTTCAAGGCTTCCTCAACATGGGATGTGTTGGGATCGGACTGGGCAATATCTTCGCCCTGCACAAACATGCCTTTATAGCTGCCATCAATGGCGGCGGCGAACATGTTGGGAATGCGTAAGCCCGGCTCGGCCAGCAATTCTACGCCCCAATCCTGCTCAAACAGGGTGCGGGTGGCATCATCGCCAACATGGCGGTAACCGGGCAATTCATGGGGGAAAGAACCCATATCGCAGGAGCCTTGCACGTTATTCTGACCACGAAGCGGGTTGATACCCACGCCCTCGCGACCAAAATTGCCTGTTGCCATACACAGATTGGCCATGGCCATCACCATGGTGGAGCCTTGGGAATGCTCGGTCACGCCAAGGCCGTAATAAATGGCCCCATTGCCACCGGTGGCAAACAGGCGGGCTGCTTCGCGCAGCTCTTGCGGGTCAACGCCAATGATATCGGCGAGACTTTCCGGGCTGTTACGCTCCTCGGCGGCAAAGGCGCGCCAACGCTCAAACTCTTCCATGTCGCAGCGCTCAGAGACAAAAGCCTCATTGACCAGACCTTCAGTCACAACCACATGGGCCATGGCATTCATCACCGCCACATTGGTGCCGGGACGCAACTGGATATGATGGTCGGCGCGGATATGCGCGGATTTGACCAGATCAATGCGGCGCGGATCCACCACAATGGATTTGGCGCCATCGCGCAAACGCTTTTTCATACGGCTGCCAAAGACCGGGTGCGCATCGGTAGGGTTGGCCCCGATCAGCAAAATCACATCGGACTGTTCCACAGACTTGAAGGTCTGGGTGCCGGCAGAGGTGCCAAGAGTGGTTTTCAGGCCATAACCGGTTGGCGAATGGCAGACACGGGCGCAGGTATCGACATTGTTGGTGCCAAAGGCGGCGCGGATCATTTTCTGCACCACATAAATCTCTTCGTTGGTGCAACGAGAAGAGGTGATGCCACCAATGGAGCCTTGGCCATATTTGGCCTGTGCCGCTTTCAGACGGTTTGCCGCAAAAGCAATGGCCTCATCCCAGCTGACTTTTTGCCAAGGATCGGTATAGCTTTCGCGAATCATTGGCTCGGTCTGGCGGTCCTTGTGGGTGGCATAGCCAAAGGCAAAGCGACCCTTGACGCAGGAATGGCCTTCATTGGCCTTGCCATCCTTGTAAGGCACCATACGGATCAGCTCATTGCCCTGCATTTCTGCCTTGAAGGAACAGCCAACGCCGCAATAGGCGCAGGTGGTGACAACGCTGCGCGATGGGGTGCCATGCTCCACGACGGATTTTTCCACCAACGTAGCGGTCGGACAGGCCTGCACACAGGCACCGCAAGACACACAATCAGAAGAGAAGAAATCATCCATGCCGACACCGGCAGAGACCCGGCTGTCAAAACCACGGCCCTCGATGGTCAGGGCAAAAGTACCTTGGGTCTCTTCACAGGCGCGTACGCAGCGCGAACAGACAATGCATTTGGACGGGTCATATTGAAAATAGGGATTGGAAACATCAATCGGCGCTTTGCTGGCTTCTTCAAAATGGTTTTCACCGGTCATACCATAGCGCACTTCGCGCAGGCCCACAGTGCCCGCTGTGTCCTGCAATTCGCAATCGCCATTGGTTGGGCAGGTCAGACAATCCAAAGGATGGTCTGAAATATACAGCTCCATGACGCCTTTGCGCAGGCGCTCCAGACGGTTATTCTGGGTGGTGACTTTCATGCCATCGCGCACCGGGGTGGTGCAAGAGGAAGGCGTGCCGCGCACCCCTTCAATCTCGACCAGACACATGCGGCAAGAGCCCCATGCATCCAGACTGTCGGTTGCGCAAAGCTTTGGAATGGGGCGCTCTACCTTGCTGGCAGCATGCATGACAGAACTGCCTTCAGGGACAGTCACTTGTACATCATCAATCCAAAGGGTAACCGGCTTGCCGGTGCCTTCGCGGGTGCCATGGTCGTTCTCGATAATCAGGCTCATGACATCTCTCCTATTCAGCAGCTTCGGCAGTTGGGTTTACGGGGGTGCGGTCAAAATCTTGCGGGAACAGGCGCAAAGCTGAGAGAACCGGCATCGGGGTCAGACCTCCCATGGCGCAGAGCGAGCCATCGGTCATAATCTCGCAAAGATCCTCAACAAGGGCGATGTTGCTGGCAACATTCTCGCCACGCAGGATTTTCTCGACGGTTTCGCGGCCACGAATGGCCCCAATCCGGCATGGGGTGCATTTGCCACAGCTCTCTACCTGACAAAATTCAAAGGCAAAGCGGGCCATATCTGCCATATCAACGCTGTCATCAAAGACGGTGATGCCGCCATGACCAAGCATGGCTTTATTCTGGGCCAGACTTTCATAATCCATCGGCAGATCCAGCATGTCCTCAGAGACATAAGCCCCCAAAGGGCCGCCAAGCTGGGCTGTGCGGAAAGGGCGCCCGGTTGCGGTGCCGCCGCCAAACTCTTCGATCAGCTCACGGATGGTCACGCCAAAGGCTTTTTCCACCAGACCGCCCTGTTTGATATTGCCTGCCAGCTGGAAAGGCTGGGTGCCGGTGGACCGGCCAAGGCCGTAATCCTTGTAGAAATCAGCACCCTTGGCCAGAATGATAGGCACACTGGCCAATGTCAGCACGTTATTGACAATGGTTGGCTTGCCAAACAGGCCAACAATGGCCGGAATAGGAGGCTTGGAGCGCACCGTGCCACGCTTGCCCTCAATGGAATTGAGCATGGAGCTTTCTTCGCCGCAAATATAGGCCCCTGCCCCTTTGCGCACTATCAAGGTGAAGGCCTTGCCGCTGCCTTGAATATTATCGCCCAGCCAATTGGCCGCTTCCAGCACAGCAATAGCCCGCTTCATCTTGTCGATGGCATGGGGATATTCGGAGCGGATATAGGCAAAGCCCTTGGTTGCTCCGGTGGCAATACCAGCAATGATCATGCCTTCAATCAAGGTGAAGGGGTCGCCTTCCATCAACATGCGGTCAGCAAAGGTGCCGCTGTCGCCCTCATCAGCATTGGCGCAGATATATTTTTGCTCGGCTTGCTGATCCAGAACGGTTTTCCATTTGATGCCAGCGGGAAAGCCTGCACCACCGCGGCCGCGCAAGCCGGACTCGGTCACTTCGGAACAAATGTCTTGTGCATTCATGTCCAAAGCTTTTTTGAGTCCGGCCAGCCCACCACTTGCCTGATAAGCGTTCAAATCCAGAGGATCAATCAATCCAACCCGGGCAAAAGTCAAACGCTCCTGATTTTTGAAATAGGGAATGTCTTCTGTCAGACCCAGCGAGAGCGGGTGATCCTTGCTCGTCTGCATAGCGTCCAAGAGGCTGTCAACCTGATCAAGGGTGACGGGGCCAAAAGCCAAACGGCCCAGCTCTGTTTCCAGCTCCACCAGTGGCTCCAGCCACAACATGCCGCGCGAGCCGTTGCGGATGATGGTCAAATCCAGACCACGGGCCTCTGCCTGCGAGGCGAAACGATTGGCAATCTCATTGGCCCCAACCGAGAGGGCCGCAGCATCATCTGGGATATAGAGGATCATGCTCATGACTGGCCTCCTTGCATATGGGTGGCAATGGAGGCATCCAGAGAGGTCTCAGAGACGCGGCCCAAAAGCTGCTCGTCAATCATGGCAGCAGGGGCAAGGGCGCAATTGCCAAGGCAATAGACCGGCTCGATGGTCACACCAGAGGAAGATGTGCCAAAGTCGCTCATATTGTGGCGATCGAGAATGCGTTCAATCAGGCCATTGGCGCCCATGGACTGGCAGGCTTCTGCGCGGCACAGCTTGACGACCACTTTGCCAGCGGGGCTGGAGCGGAAATCATGATAAAAGCTGATCACGCCATGCACTTCTGCCTTGCCCAGATTGAGGATGTCGGCCAGCACATTTTGTAAGGCTGACGGGATGTAACCAAATTCATCCTGCATGTCATGGAGCATTTCCAGAAGATTGGCCGGGTCATTGTTATGATCGGCACAAATGGCCCGCGCCCGTGCTTCCGTGGCGCTGTCCAGCGGGCTTGAATGATCGGAAACAGCCCCGGATGAGGGGATTGGTGCTATCATGATCGGTCCTCCAAACGCTCTGCCCCGTCTGGTCTTTTGGGGTGGTCTGAGCGTGATCCATATCTTTTTGATGCTCATTTGGTCGGCGAGCATCATGCTTTGCTAATCAAAATGCCATGAGGGCAAATGCAAAGGCCAATCGTTATTTGCTATTGGCTCATAGAGGTCATCTATTAAAAGCTAAAATATTTTTATGATTGTCTCTGAAAGACCCATTATAGCAGAAAAGCGCCAGCTTTGCTTTTGCTATGCGGCATAAGGCTTTTGGGACGGGCTTGGAAAGCGGCAAAAACAAAGGTGGACAGGTCTGATTTGGGGCTTTGAGTCCTGAGCCTAGAGCATATTTTTCGAAAAGTGTGTGCGGTGTTTGGACTAATACCAACGGCACGAAAGATTAGAGCATTTTTAATAACGACGTGGTTATTAAAAATGCTCTAGCCAAGCAAAGCCTTGTAAAGAGCGGTTTCATCAATCTGACCAAGCGGTTGATTGCCTGTTTGCGGATCGATAACAACGAGCGGCCATTGGCTGTTCAGGCGGGTGCGAATGATGTCTTTGATCGGCATGTCAATGGGCACTCTCTGTGCAGTGGCAGGGAGCGTCTGGTCTTTTGTGAGCGGTTGCATGATTTCACAGGCCCGCAAAATATGCATTGGGTTCATATGGGCGACAAAATCGGCGACATAGGCATCCACCGGATTGAGGATGATCTCTTGCGGGGTGCCAATTTGCACAATGCGGCCCCCTTCCATAATGGCAATGCGATTGCCGATCTTGCAGGCCTCGTCCAGATCGTGACTGACAAAAATGATGGTGCTTTTCAGCTTTTTTTGCAGGCTCAACAACTCATCCTGCAAATGGGCGCGAATCAATGGATCCAGCGCCGAGAAAGGCTCATCCATCAGCAAAATGGGTGCCCCGGTGGCAAAAGCGCGGGCCAGTCCGACGCGCTGTTGCATACCGCCGGACAACTCGCAAATGGGCTTGTCGGCCCATTCGCTCAAGCCCACCAGATCCAGCTGTCGCGCCACATGCTGCGCGCGGTCGGCTTTTTTCATGCCTGACAATTCCAGACCCAGACCGATATTTTGTGCAACACTGCGCCATGGAAGAAGGGCAAATTGCTGAAATACCATGGAAATATGGCGCGTGCGAATCTGGCGCATGACGCGCCCAGAGCAGGAGGCCAGATTCACCATGCCTTGCTCGGTGCGGATGCAAAGCGTGCCACGGGTCAACGGATTCAAGCCATTGACGGCCCGCAAAAGCGAGGATTTGCCAGAGCCTGACAGCCCCATCAGCACGACAATTTCCCCTTCTGCCACATCCAGCGTGGCATCTGCGACCCCCAGCAATTGTCCGGTCTTTTGCTGGATCTCTTCCCGGCTCGCCCCTTGATCCAGCAAGCTAAGGGCTTTCTTTGGCGCATCGCCAAAAATCACAGAGGCCTTATTGATGCTGACCAAAGGATTGGGGATGGAGGATTGTTTATTCTGGCTCATTTGCTTGCCTGTTCCCTGCCCCGAAAAAAGCGGTCCAGAATGATGGCAACCAGCACAATGGCAAGGCCAACCTCAAAGCCTTTGCCGATATTGACCTGATTAAGGGCGCGCAAGGTCGGCACGCCCAGACCATCCGCCCCGACAAGGGCGGCAATCACCACCATGGACAAAGACAGCATGATGGTTTGGGTCAGGCCTGCCAGAATGGAGGGTAAGGCATGGGGCAATTCCACCTTGACCAGCTTTTGCCAGCCCGTAGCCCCAAAGGCATTGGCAGCTTCCAAAAGGCTGGCAGGCGTTGAGGCAATGCCCAATTGGGTCAGGCGGATAGAGGCAGGCAGGGCAAAAATGACGGTGGCAATCAGCCCCGGCACCATGCCCAGCCCAAACAGGATCAGCGCTGGAATGAGATAGACAAAGGTCGGGATGGTTTGCATCAAATCCAGCACAGGCCGCATGAGCACATAAAGACGAGGTTTGCGCGCAGCCAACAAGCCCAAGGGTACGCCAATCATCATGCAGACAAGGGTGGAAGAGAGCACCAGAGCGACCGTTTCTGTTGTCTCTTCCCAATAGCCCTGATTGAGAATGTACACCAGACCCAGCGGCACAAACAAAGTGAAGGCAAGGGAGCGGCGCACCGCATAGGCAATCAGCGTAGCAAGAGCAATGACAACCAGCGCCGGGGGAGCTTGCAACAGCCATAAAAGCGCGAAAATGACCGTTTCCAGCATCAGCGAGAGCGTATCAAAGAAAGGCGCGCCAATGGCAATCAACCCATCAATGCCAACCCCAACCCATTTGCCAACAGGCAGTTTGTTCTCAGTCAACCAAGCAAGCTGGAGCCATTCCATCATTCATGCCTCATCGTCTGCCTTAAGCATCGTTTTATTGTGCGAGTGTGGCTTTCACTGCCGACAGGCCATCTTTGCCATCAAGGGTGGTGACGCCTTTCAACCAGCCATCCAAAATGTCGCTATTGGCGGCCAACCAGTTTTTGGCCGCTTTCCTTGGCTCCTCGCCTTCATTGAGGATTTTGCCCATAATTTCATTTTCCATAGCCAGCGAAAATTCCAGATTGCTGAGAAAAGCCCCGACATTGGCGCATTCGCTGAGATAGCCTGCTCGCACATTGGTGGCGACAATAGCCCCGCCGAAGTCAGGGCCAAAAATTGCGTCGCCCCCTTCCAGATAGGCGAGATCAAAATTGGCATTCATGGGATGCGGTTCCCAGCCCAAAAAGACAATATCTTTATTGCGGCTGGTGGCGCGTTTGACCTGTGCCAACATGCCTTGCTCGGAGCTTTCCACCAGGTCAAAGTCTTTCAGGCCGAATGTATCCTTTTTGATCATGTCCAGAATCAACCGATTGCCATCATTGCCCGCTTCAATGCCATAAATCTTGCCCTTCAACTGATCTTTGAATTTGGCAATATCTGCAAAGCTTTTCAGCCCGGATTCAAAGGTCGATTTTGGCACGGCAAGGGTATATTTCGCTCCGGTCAGATTGGTGCGCACGGTCTCAACCGTGCCCGCCTCCCGATATTTTTTGATATCGCCTTCCATGGTTGGCATCCAATTGCCCAAAAAGACATCAATATCCTTGTTGGCAAGCGAGGCATAGGTCACTGGTACAGACAGGATTTTGATCTCGGTCTGATAGCCCAGCCCTTCCAGCACCAATGTAGTGGCGGCGGTTGTGGCGGTGATATCTGTCCAGCCCACATCTGAGAAGGTTACCGTTTGACAGCTTTGGGCTTCTGCGGCTATCACCGTTGTGTGAGAGAGGCTAAAAAGCCCGCTGGCAAGACAAAGAGCAAAGGCTGTGACATTGGCACTTGGGAAGGAAAGGGGCATGGCTGTCCTCGTCTCATGGAATGATTGACCTTGCAGAAAATCCTGAACAATCCTTGGGAAGGGGTGCGGATTTTCTGAAATTTTGTGTTTTGTAACCAAAGAATGACAGAAAGTCTTGTTTTTTATTGATTGAGTGATCAATAAAAAGATCTTTGCACAAGATTGGGGCCTTTGGGATAGTCGGGGATGGTTTGATGCCAAAAATGGGACAGGCAGCAGCGCGCAAACGCGCTTTTGTGGAAGCGGCCATTGCCAGCATCCATAAAAAAGGCATTGTCGCCCTGACCATGGCCGACGTGGCCCGTGAGGCCGGGGTGTCGGCGGGGTTGATCCATCATTATCTGGGCAGCAAAGATCAATTGCTACATGCCACCATGCGCCATTTGCTTCATGAATTGCAGCAAATCCTCAAACACAGGCTGTCTCGCGCCAAAAATCCCCACAAACGGCTGGAAGCCATCATTGAAAGCAATTTCACATCAGAGCAAATGCGGCCCGAAGTGGTCTCGGCCTGGCTCGCTTTTTATGTGCAGGCTCAGCGCTCGGACAGTCTCAGCCATTTGCTGCATATCTATTCGCGCCGCTTGCAAAGTAATCTGACCGCAGGCTTTGCCGCTCATGACATGCCCCTTGCCCGTGCACGCATCGCCGCAGAAAGCACCGCCGCCCTCATTGACGGCTTTTGGCTGAAAGCGGTGCTGGTGGAAGGGGTGATGAATCACAAACATGCGGTCAAAGTCTTAAAACGTCATGTCGCGCAACAAATCGAAGAAGCCAGCGCGACAGGCATTGCGTGAGCCATTGTGAGGGCCTGACAATGGAAAGTTGGGCTGAATGCCATCCAGCCCAATCGTCTTTGCTAGAGATTACCCATTGATCATAATCCAAAGACCACCGGCGGCTGTTATCCAGCCAAGGCCTTTGAGAAGTTTATTGCCAGATAAAGAGCGTTTGGTTGCGAAGGCAACCCCAAGGCCAAACAGATGCAACAGAGCGGTTGACAGGACAAAGCCCGTGCCAAAAGCGAGCACGCCCGCAGCTCCCACCTCTCCACCATGGGCAAAACCATGGAACAGGCCAAACAGGCCGACAATGCCAGCGGCATTGATGAGGGGAAGTTGGAAGGCAAAGGCAACGGCCAACCCAAGAGCAAAGACGGATAACAAGATGGTTGGCTCAACAAAGGGCAAGGCCAGCCCGGCAAGGGCGGCCAAAAATCCGGCAATCATTGAGGCAACAAAGGCGGAAGGCAAAAGCCAGATGGCATCTTTCTCGCCAAGGGAGGCGGCCCACAGGCCAACGGCAATCATGGCAAGGATATGATCCAGCCCAAAAATGGGATGAGACAAGCCCGCGGCAAGAGAGCCGTGGGCGGCTGGGTCAAGATGGGCAAGAGCGGGAGAGGCCAATACAAGGCACAGTGCGGTCAAAATCAAACGTGTCATAGTGGTTCCGTTCTGGGTCAACCGGATATCTCGGAATGAGTCATATCCTATTCGTTTTCTATGGCGCCCACCTTAATCCCGGCTTGCGCCTGTGACAAGAGACTTCACGGCAGCCTCTCTCTCTTTATGTTAGGGCGTAAACTCATAAATCTGATGCTTTGATTGTTTGTCGCCCTAGTGACCGGGCCTGTCTGCCAATTGGCAGACAGGCCCGGTCACTAGGGTTTTTGGATACAAAGAGTGTTACAGGCTCTGTTGGGAATAGGCCGTGACCAAAACGGCAATGATGATCAGTTCGGCAAGCAATGGCGGTATAACCGCTTTATCAAAGCCATCCATGACAAGGCTGACGATGCGGCCAAAAGCGACAATACCCATCAGGATGGCCACAGCCACATAGCCGAGCATCTGGCCGGTGATAAGACCAAGAAACAATAGGGTGACAGAGGCCAGAAACATACCGCCAATCACGGAGCGTATGGTGCTAAGACCTGCCGCGCCTATTGGCTCAATGGCAAAATTTGCCACCATACGCCGGGGTGCAAACATCGACATGGTCCCAAGACCGGTGAGCATGAGGGTAGCAAGAATAACGAGAGCGTTGAGGATCGTGTCCATTTTTATATCCTTTGAATCAGAAGAGTGGATTTAGTGCCCGATTTAAAAGTCTCTTAGGCGAAGTGGCGCAGGGCTGCATTGGCATTGTCTTGAAGGGTGATATCGCACAGGATCGCATCAATGCTGGCCTGATCCACCACCGGTCCTGTCGGATATCCCGTTTTGCTGGCATAGAAATGCCCGCTCAGAAATTCCGGGTTCAGCAATCCGTCAAGATAGCGTTTTGCGCCGGTTTCAACGTTGTGCATCATGCCGAACAGGGGCATCAAGACACCGCCCATATGCTTGAAGATAATGCGTTTGATCAGCGGCAGATCATCAAAGCCCGCAGTGCCTGCGGTGCCGCCGGGGCTCATGGTCACAAAGCGAATATGGGGATGCTGGCGTGCCATGGCTCCCATCCATAAGGTGGCCGTCAGCTTGGCATAGCCATAGATTTGCATCGGATCACCTTTTGCCCCAAATTTGCTGCCATCTGCGATTGCCCTGAATTCCTCAATATCGCCTTGCGCCAGATCGGGGCGATGCATCCCCATTTTCGGAATGCCACGCGCGGCTTCTGATCCTGCATAGAGTATGGTGGATGTCACCAATTGCCGCTCAAGCAATTTATCCACCAGCACCACATGGCCCAGCACATTGGTGGCAAAAAGGGTGGTGACCCCTTCATCGGTCAGCATATTGGGAAATTGTCCCCCTGTGCCACCTGCATTGAGGATCACCGCATCAATGGGGGCGGAGAAAGTTGCCACAGCCGCGCGTACAGAAGCGCAATCACTGATGTTCATCAGGACAATTTCAAAAATCTTGCGGCCTGTTTCGCGCTCCAAAGCGGCTTTGGCAGCCTCTGCTCTGGCCTGATTGCGGCAGCCCAGATAGATTATTTCGATGCCTTTTTGCAAGGCCAATTGCCGGGCAGCCTCACGGCCAAGACCGGCATTGGCACCGGTGATCAAGACAGATTGAATCGGGTTCATTGCGTGAATTCCTTGTTGTCATATGTGATGGTGCCAATATAAAACGGTGTAAAATTGATCTATAGATACAAAAAAATGGACAAGATGTTTCAAAAATGAAACACTTGAAGCATGGCGATCCAACATAACCATGCCCTCAACTGGGACGATCTGAAATATTTTCTGGCAGTGGCTCGCACCGGAACCCTTCGGGCCGGGGCGCAAAGCATTTTTGTCAATCACACCACCCTTGCCCGCCGCCTCGCAATCATGGAGGAGCGTGTGGGCAGTCGCCTGTTTGATCGCTCCACAGCCGGTCTGGTGCTAACGCAACTGGGCGAAGATTTGCTGCCTTATGCCGAGCGGGTCGAGGGGGAAATGAGCGCCGCCTCGCGGCTGATTGTTGGCCGGGATGCGCAGCCATCGGGCACCATTTACATCACCCTGCCCCATGGCTTGGCCATGACATCGCTGATGGATGATGTCACAGCCTTTGCCGATCTATATCCCGACATTATCCTGAATATGAATTTTACCAATGATATTCGGGATCTGATGCGCCGTGAGGCTGACATTTCCTTGCGGGTGGCGGATCAGGTGCTGGATGATGTGGTGGGCCGCAAGCTGGTTCAAATGTCCCAAGCCGCCTATTGCACCCGTGATTATGCGGAACGGATCAGCGATAATGGCGGAGAGGGCTTGCATCTAATCGGCTGGCACGAGCCGGAAGAAGCCACCAGCGCGCAATGGATCAAGGACAGCTATTATCCGAAGGCCGTCCTCAAACATCGCGTCTCGGAGCTGGTCCCCCTGATCACGCTGGCGGCCTCTGGTTTGGGCATGGCCTATCTTGCTTGCAATCTAGGTGACCGACAGCCCAATTTGATCCGCGCGCCCTTTCAAAAACCCCTGCCCTATCGCAGCATTTGGTTATTGTTGCATCGCGATTTGCGCAACACCGCTCGCGTGCGCTTGTTTGTCGATTTTCTGGTGGAGCGGGTCCGGTCCAGACGCAATGAATTTTGGGTTGCGGGAACCTGTGTGCGTGAATAGGGCGAGATGCTACGCATGTCGGTGATTAAAGGTTTCTGCGTATGGATATGTAGGCTTTGACTCGCCATGTTTTCCCTGCGGCATCAAGGCTGTGGAGCTCGTTCGTTTGTTGGCCAATGCAGGGCGTTTTTGACATGATGACGAAAAGGTTAAAATGCTAGGATGTCTTATAATTCAATCATTGATCAGGAGGCCTTCATGTCCAAACCAAGTTATGGATTTCTCAGCCCGCAACCTTATATGCAATCGGCTATTGACGAGATGAGCGCGCGCATTGATGTCAAGGTGATGGAGGCCAAAACATGGCAGGCCGATGAAATTGCGGCCCATGTGGCAGATTGCAAAGACAAAGGCATTCGCTCAGTCGGCGGCTTTGCCCAAAAAGATGCTTTTCATCACATTCTGATCAATGAGGGGCTGGGCAATGCGGCTCCTTCACGCCTGTCTTTTCTTTATTGCATGAACAAATATCTCATGCGGACGCTGGAAACGGATCCTTTTTATTTCGATTATGTCGATCCATTGAAGGAAAGTGACGACGAGATCATTGCTAAAATTACCGAATGGCCTTTCATGCTGAAAAATACCTCCCTCAGTCTTGGGCGCGGTATTTTCAAAATCGAGACGCCGCAAGATTTGCGTGAGGTGCTGAAAGCCTATCGCGAAGATACAGATCTTCAAAACTTGATTGCCTCACAATATGCCAGCTATCTGGACGGGGTGGACCCGGCAAGCCTGCCTGAAATTATCCCACCCTTTGTGGCCGAGCGGCTGGTCGATATGAACAAGGCGATCGAATATTGCTATGAGGGCTATGTCACCCCTGAGGGCAAGGTGGTTCATTATGCTTTGACCGAGGAAGTTTATTTCTCAAACCACCAGGCCCTTGGCTATGTTACGCCGCCCATTTCCATTGATCGCTCCATGGCAGACAAGATTGAAGCCTGGATTGAGGATTATATGGGCAAGATTGCGGCCCTTGGCTATGTGGGTCAGTTTTTCAATATCGAATTTTGGGTGATGCCTGACGGCGCTATTCATCTGGTGGAAATCAATCCGCGGGCCGCGCATTCCTATCATTATAATTACCTCTACTCCTTTGGCAGCTCGCTGTATGAAGACAATTTCCGTCTGGCGGCAGGCCAAGCGGTTGAAGAGCGCACCCCATGGGTGAAATGGCGTGAGGCGGATCCTTATCGCTTCACGCTGATTGCGCTGATCACAGCCAAGGAAATCGGGCCGGTCTCGGATATTCTGGATTATGATTATGTGCAAGAGCTGGAGCGCGACGGCATTCTTGTGCGCCATACCCGCCAACGCGATGATGTCTTGAGCGAAGCGGATATGACCGCTGCCGGGGTGATGCTGTTGCAAATCTGGCTGGTGGCTGACAGCAAGGAAGAGACCATCGCCAAAGAGCATGAGCTGCGCCGCCGCATCTATCGCCGCCCACAACGCGACGCGGTGTATCCGTCCTATTGGGATGTGTAAGCTCTAAGTGACCGATTTAAAAGTCGTTGAGCGATATCAACAAGTTGTGATTCAATCGTCTTTGATAAGAAAATGGAGGATCACATGCCTTGGGATGATATCGCTCGGGTTCAATAGAACCGCGACAGGCTTCGCTATCCAACAGATTTAATACCAACGAGTAGAAATAATACCAACGGCATGAAAAAGGGGAGCCTGCACGCTCCCCCTGTCCGGATCAAGAAATAACGATAAAGACACCTGAGCGCTTGTCGCTAAACCCTATCAAGCGCCTTTGCTGGTTCCGCTTCGCGATCATAGACATCTTCCAGTCGGATGATGTCATCTTCGCCAAAATAGCTGCCGGTCTGGACTTCGATCATCTGGATAGGCTCATCGCCAAAATTCTCCAACCGATGCACGGCCCCCAGCGGAATATGCACATGTTCGCCCGGATAGAGATCTTTGACCGTCTCATCCACGCTAACCGTGGCAATGCCTGCAACAATGATCCAGTGTTCAGCGCGATAGCGATGTTTTTGCAAGGATAGCTGCCCGCCCGGATTGACCTCGATAATCTTGACCTGATGTTTGTCGCCATTGTGCAGCGGCGCAAACCGGCCCCATGGGCGCAGCTCGCCGGGATGGGCGCACACCTCGGGCCGCTGTTGTTGCTTCAACTGCCCAACCAGATCCTTGACCTTGTGGGCGGCCTTTCGATCCACCACCATAACCGCATCTGCGGTCGAGACCACGACACAATCTTTCATGCCAACCAAAGTCGTCAATGGCCCCGTGCTATAGGCATAGCTGTTGCTTGTCTCCAGCAATTGCACATCGCCATAACTGGCATTTTGCTGCTCATCCTGCCCGGCATGGTCCCAAATGGCGTGCCAATTTCCCAAATCACTCCAATGGGCTCCAAAGGGCAGGACCGCAACCAGCCCGGTCTTTTCCATCAAAGCATAATCTATTGAGAGTTTGGCAAGAGGAGACAGCGCCTCGGCCAGCGGATGGACAATCAGACCATCGCTTTTTGACGCCGACATGGCCCGCTCGCACGCATGAAGCAAATCAGGCGCATGGCTTTTCAGCTCCGAAAAAAAGGTCGTGGAGGGGAACAGGAACATGCCGCTGTTCCAAAAATACTGTCCTGACGCAAGATAGGTTTGTGCCAGCGATTTCGAGGGTTTTTCAACGAACTCGCCCACCATATGGGCGTCATAATCGACGAGCGAGGCACCTTTCTTGATATAGCCATATCCTGTCTCCGGGCTGTTTGGGGCAATGCCGAACGTCATCATCAGACCAGACCGGCGGGCAATAATCGCCGCATCCTGAATAGAGGAGAGAAACTGCGTACCCTCTTCAATCAAATGATCGCTGGGAAAGAAAGCAATCAGCTGCTCCTCTTGTTTTGTGTCAAATCCGGCAAGCGCGGCCAATGTCATCGCCGCTGCCGTATCCCGGCTCACCGGTTCACAAATGATGGCGGCAGGGGTGACGCCAATCTCGCTCATCTGCTGTTGGGCCAGATGCACATGCGCCGCGCCCACAACAAGGATGGGTGCCTGAAACAGCTCTTCATCCTGACATCGCATCAGGCTTTGCTGAAAGAGCGATAGACCATCCTCCAGCTTGATGAATTGCTTGGGCTGATCGGGACGCGAAGCGGGCCAGAGGCGACTGCCTGACCCACCGGCTAGAATAACCGGCAAAATTTTGCTCGCTCTTTGTTTGATAAAATGTTTTGGCATATGTCTTCCCTCCAATGGTTTGAAGACATGTCGCAAGACTTGCGCCAGATGCGGGACCGCAGATTATAGCCCTGAAATATAAGAGTTATTTTTCTCACCATCTTGGAAGGTTGCGCAAAAAAGAGAGCATATTTGCAGAATGCAATGGCCAAAGGGCAAATCTTTGCAAATCTGGACAGGGACAACCACACTCTCTTGAGAAATTAAAATTTTCTCTTAAAAATCAAAAACTTAAAGTTATTTTTAAAAAAATATAGTCGGCACAGGCTTTGCTTCTCTTTTCCTGACATGGGGGTCTGGCCTCGCTTGAGCGCCAGATACCTTGAGAAATCACCCATTATGAAAGGTTGAAACTATGGCAAGCTTACCCGCAACACGCCCCATCATAGGCACGCAAGAGGATGATGTCATAACCGGGTCCAAACATTCCGACGTGATGTCCGGTCGCAATGGCGATGACCAAATGAGCGGCCAGAATGGCAATGATGAAGTTTGGGGTGGCCGGGGAGATGACATCCTTTATGGCAATAACGGCAATGACAAGCTCTATGGGGCCGGAGGTCCGACCTTGGTCAATTTCAGCGCTATCACCATCACAGATGATTATCCGGTCAGCGTGACCTTTGAAGGCGAGACCGCAGGCTATAGAAACAGCTTTGGTTATTACAAAAGTGATCCCCAAGATGGCACAATCATTGACCCTGATATCATCTGGGAAAATGCCTCTCTACAGGGCAGCGGTGGCTCGCTCATCCAAGGGGTCAGTACCGAAACACTGGATGTCTCAGCGGGCGACCAAATCGGCTTTTTCATTGTCTCCAATGGCTATAGTTACAACAATTATGCTGCTCTTGGAGAGGGATCTCTGGCCTTTGTCAATGCCGATGACAGCCCCGCAACGCTCGATAGCACAGACCCGAAACTGGTTTTCACCGCAACAGATGGCACGAAAACCGAAATTCTCTATCATACTTATCACACCGCAGCCTATGGCGACCGGCTGGCCCTTAATCCTGATGGCATTTTGCATACCACTGGTGTGCTCAAGACAGACAAAGGCACCATCACGCTCGGCTTTGAGGATTTATATAATGGCGGCGACCGGGACTTTGATGACAGTGTCTTTACCGTCAATATCGGTTCGGCCAATGCCACCGTGCTCAATGCCCATTATCGTGATGCAACGGGCCTGAATGACCCGGACCCGCAAGAGGGTGAGACGCCCGCTGTGCCCGATTTTAGCGACAATGATCATCTTTATGGCGGCACCGGACGCGATGAGCTGTTTGGGTTCCGCGGCAATGATGAATTGCATGGCGGCAATGGCAATGACGAGCTGCATGGCGGTCTTGGCAATGACATCTTAAAAGGTGATGCCGGAGAGGATGACTTGTTCGGCAATTCCGGCGATGACCATCTCTATGGCGGTGGCCAGAATGATATCCTCAATGGCAGTTCCGGGGACGATTATCTGGATGGCGGTCATGGCAATGACGAGCTGGCCGGGGGATCAGGCAATGACACCCTTTTGGGCGATATGGGCAATGATGTGCTGTCGGGCACCGGCGGCGATGATTATCTGGATGGCGGATCCGGTCAGGATATCCTGACAGGCGGATCGGGCAATGACAGCCTGTTCGGCGGATCTGATGCCGACACCCTGGATGGCAATAGCGGCGATGATGTGCTGACCGGCGGCTCTGGCAATGATGTGCTGAGCGGTGGCTCTGGTGCCGATAGTGTGCTGGGTGGCAACGGCAATGATGATCTCAATGGCAATAGTGGCGATGATCTGCTGGATGGTGGATCGGGCAATGACGTCATCAATGGCGGATCGGGCATTGATACCGTCGATTACAGCAATTGGGACACCAAAATCATTGCCAATTTGCTGACCGGGCTGGCCAAAGGCAATGGCACAGATGAGCTGATCAGCATCGAGAATGTTCTGGGCACCGATTATAATGACAATATCGTCGGCAATCGAAAAGACAATCAGCTCTATGGCAATGAAGGCAATGACCGCCTCGTTGGCTATACCGGCGATGATTCCTTGTATGGCGGAGCGGGCGAGGATTATCTCAACGGCTCCAGTGGCGCTGATCTGTTGTTCGGTGATGGGGCAGATGATCTGCTGCGCGGCGGCAAAGGCAGCGATGAATTGACCGGCGGTGCAGGCAATGACGTGCTCTATGGTGCAGAGCTGGGCAGGCAGGATCAGGCAGTCGACTATTTCGTCTTTGCAGCTGGTGATGGGCAGGATGTCATTATAGACTTTGACGCAGGCACCGATCTGATCAAATTTGATGGCAGCTATAGCGCCTCTGAGTATGAATCCTGTTTGCTGGACAGTGATCAGGGCGCGCTCTTTGATTTCTCGCTCCTTGATGCCACATTTGACGACAGCATCCTGTTCCAAAATGTTGGGCTGGCCAATTTGCAAAATGAGGACTGGTTCCTGATTGCATGATCCTTGCCTATAAAAGAAGTCACAAAAAATGCCGGTCCCAAGACCGGCATTTTTATGAGGATGCAAACCATTTAATCCAGCTCTTGGATGGCAAAAAGTGGATTTTTGTTCAAAAAGGCCCCAACAGAGGAAAAAGACCATTGCCTTGCCTTGGAGCAGGCGTTCAAAGAGCAGGACAAAAGCCTCAAATCAATATCGACCTCTTTCTCCGGCTCAAACAAGAGCGCATAGGCCAAAAGCTGATCGCCGGATCTGGCACCGGGCAAAAAGCGGCTATATAGATGCTTCATTTTTGCTGTTGCAAAGGCATCAAACCCTGCGCCAGGCAGCCATCTTGAATGTCTGGGGCCGCTTCCATCCAGATCCCGCGCAATGGCAACCCTGCCATCAAGCAGCCTGTCCAAAGTGAAACGGACAGCCTTTTGTCTGTGCGGCTCAAGAGCGGACTTAAATGCCTTTAACCCCAAAAGAGCAATACCGGCATGGGCGATATCTTCATAGCGCTTTGGCTTATGTTTTGCCTGTGTCGGGCGGCTTTGAGAGATCTGCGCCCCCACATCCCAGCCCGCATAATAGGCAGGGGTCCAATAACGCCACAGCGCGCCTTTGTCCCCTAGGCTCCAGCTGTTTAAAAAGGCACTGGCCAGCGTCTTGGCTCTTTCGACCAGATAAGGCTTTTGATCATGCTTTCCGACAGCTTGCAAAATGGGGGCCCATGCCATTTGCCAATTCCATGGTGCCCATAGGCCATCAAAGCGAAAGGGTGCACCATAGGCAATGCGATACAGCCCTGATACGGGATCAAAATTCGCTTCATAAGCCGTCACTAGACAGCGGGCATTGTCCATAATCTGCTGGCGCAATTTCCTCGGACACTCTGCCCCCAGCCGCTCGCAAGTCTTTAACAGGCTGGTGGCAATCATCGCCTGATTGACCAACAATGAGACCGGCGTAAAGGCATCTTTTGAGTAAAGGCGAGAGCGCCAGCCGCAAGAGGGATTATAGCGATCCTGCAAACCGCTTTTGATATTTTGCTGTTGCAAAGTCTGGCGCATGGAATAGCGCGCCAGCGCCGCAAAAATCGGATGTTTGGTTTTTTGCGATAAAAGGCCAAGCGCGCGCAGGCGATAGGATTGCCCCCAGCTCTGTTTGCCCGCTTCATCAGAGGCAAGGCTCATCGGCTCGCCCAGCGACGACAGCAACAAAGAAGAGATGGCATGAAAAGCCCGACGACCATTGGTATTGCCCGCAATTGTCAGGACAGAAATCTCTCCCTTGGCCCTGTCAGGATGGGAAAACAGCCATTCATCGGCGCTTGTGGTCAAAAGTGGCCGAACCCTGCCGCTTTTGCGATCAAGAAACAGAATGTCACTGCCCCGCTCATGGCTGCAATAGGCCTGAAGCAAAAGGCCGTTTTGATGGGCTTTAGCCGCTTGCAGGAAACAATCCTCCAATTGGCCAAGCTTTTGCGGCTTGTCAGACAGCATACCTGCCTTGGTTCGGGCATAGCGGATAATCTCTGTGGCCTGTATGTTTTGATTGACTTGCGCGGTGATCAGTTCTTTTTTGTCAAAGGAGAGAAGACGCACAGAATGACCCCGCGGCCAGCTCAATCGCTCTGTGCCATCTTGCAAGAGCCTGACCCGCGAAGCCGGGCCTTTGCCGGAACGGATATAGACATAAGAGCCATCTCTGGCGAGTCGAAAGCTTGAGATCCGTGCCATATCGCTGACATCATAGCCATCCACCAAAAGGGAGCCATTATACGAGACCGTTTCGCGAAAGGCCCCTTTTTGCCAATAGCGCAGCAAAAGAGCATCGGCGCGCCTGCTCACCGAAACAAGCCCCTGTCGCTGATAGCCCTTGATGCTTGACAGGCCCGAGGCCGTTTCAAAGACCATCCCCTTGCCAAGCCATTCCAGCCTGAAAGAGCGCTCATTTGCAAAACACGAGACAGGAGAGGCCATAATGGCCCCGCCCAGCACAAGAAGAGGAAAGATCAAAGAATAAAAAGATTGGACAGAGGGCCGCATCATGACCTCCTTTTGCTGATTTAAAAATTGAAATAGATAAATTCGGTCATATCCTCGAGGCGATAAAGCTGTAGGATCGCCACCAAAATGGTGATTGAGGCAATCACCGCCCATTTGTGTGACGGACGCCAGACCAGCCCTTGCCAGAAGAGACGCTTGCCCAAAGTTGCCGTTTTTTGGGTGATCGGGCGATAATGGCGCATCAGCTGAATGGAATTGGGCGCATAAAAGACAATCACGGCCAAAAAGGCGAAAAAGACCCAGAGATCCTGACTGCCTGAAAGCAGCGCTTTCCAAAGCTTAATATCAATTGATGTGCTCAGCCCGGCCATGCCCGTCAAAACAGACGTTGCCCCGCCAAATGTCTCGGCACGGAAAAACACCCAAGCCACAATAACCGCCAGCATGGTCAAGGCCTGACTGGCAACAATGGCAAGGGGTTTGGGCAGGGTAAGCCGGTTTGGCAACTCTTTGGAAAAGGCCGTCCAGGCGTGATTGATGATCAGATAAAAGCCATGCAGCAAACCCCAGAAGACAAAGGTCCATGCCGCCCCATGCCATAGCCCGCCCAGCACCATGGTGGCTGTCAAATTGAAATAACGGCGAGAAAATCCATATTTGTTGCCGCCCAGCGGAATATAGAGATAATCACGCAGGAAACGGGACAGGGTGATATGCCAGCGCCGCCAAAATTCAACAATGGAGCGAGCCTGATAGGGGGAATTGAAATTGACCGGCAGCCGAATGCCAAACATGCGGGCTAGCCCCAGAGCCATGTCGCAATAGCCGGAAAAATCAAAATAGATCTGGAATGTATAGGCCAACGCACCCAGCCATGCCGCCTCTATGGGAACAGCTTGGCCGGCATCTGCCAGCCCAAAGACTGTGTTGACAACCGGGGCAACTCCATCTGCCAGAACGATTTTCTTAAACAGGCCAATGGCAAACAACGTGCCGCCAATTGCCAAATTGAGGGTCAGCTTGCTCTGAAAGACCGACAGGCGAAATTGCGGAATGGTATCCTTTTGCAGAACAATCGGCCCGGCAATCAATTGCGGAAAAAACACCACAAACAGGCAATATTTCGAGAAATCACACGCGGCAATATCGCCTTTATAGGTGTCATAAAGAAAAGAAATCTGCTGAAAGGTGAAAAAGGAAATCGCCAAAGGCAACACAATGAACAGCATGGGAAGCTCTGTCGCCAGCAGCGGATTGATGGTTGCGATAAAGAAATCAGCATATTTGAAATAGCCAAGGGTTGCCAGATTGCCAATGATGCCAAGCGTTAGGATACTTTTGCTTTTATGCGCCAAAATGAGTTTGTGAAGCGCAAAGTTGACGCAAACCGATGCAATCAAAAGGATTAGATGCAAGGGACTCCACCAAGCATAAAAGGCAATGGACGCCGCAATCAGCCACCAGATGATCCCCCGCTCAGACCCGAACCAACGCAAGAGAAGATAACCAGCCAGAACCGGCGGCAAAAATAAGTAGATAAATTCAAAGGAACTGAAGACCATTATTCTTATCCAATCCTATTATTCTCAGAATATATTCCATCAGCTGGACGCCGATTGGCGCGCTTTTTTGCTGGCAAGAAGGTGTTTCAAAAGGCTGCGAGAGCCCCGGTGCCCAAGATTGGCCCCCTGACGGGCCAAATCCAGCGCTTTGGAAAGATCTTTGGGCACCAGCAGACCTTGCATGGTCAGGCGGGCCAGCTCTTCCATAGAGCCGCCATGCCCGGCCTGAACGCCTTTTTGAAACCAGTTGGCCGCCTTGGCTTTGGACAAGCCATACCTTTCTTTCAGATGCAGCCTGCCCAGCGCCGTCATGGCCCCGCCATGACCCAAAGTGCTGGCCTGTCGCAACCAACCAAGCGCCTCGGATGCCGCCTCAGGGCCTTGCTCGATGATCAAAAGCGCCAGCTCATGCATCCCCCCTGCATCGCCCAGCAAACTGGCCCGCCTCAGCCAATAGGCAGCTTTATCGGCGCTCTGGCTAACAAATTCGCCATCGCGATAGAGCCGCCCCAAAACCTTGGCCGCAGTGCCAGAGCCATTGGCCGCCTTGACCTCATAGGCGGTGATGGCCCGATTGGCGAGCCTTTGCGCCCGCGCTTCATCAATGGAGAGGCCATAGCGCCCCAGCGCCAAAGAGCGCGCCAAGCGCAACGAGATGGTTTCATATCCCGCTTGGGCCGCTTGCTCATAATGATAGACGGCGCGCTCTATATCCTGCCTGACCCCCAAACCTTGCTCATAATGAATGCCCAATTGGCGGTGAGCTTTGGGATAATGCCAGGCAAGGGCTTTTTTGAACCAGCCAACAGCAATGGACTGGCAATTGTCACCGATTGATTGCTCATAAAGGCGGCCCAGTTTGTAAGCGCTCTCGCCGCGAAAATCGAACTGATATTGCACGGCCCGTTGCAGCAATTTACGGGCCTCAACAAGATCAGGCTTCACCCCCCAGCCGCTCATATAGGCTTTGGCAAGAAAGAACATCGCCGTTGGATGCCCCAATTGCACATGGCGCTCCAACTCGACAAAGGCATCTTTCAGCTTGCCCGCTTTTTGAAGCGCACGGGCTTGCCGCACCCCGGCAATGACCTGCGGATCCAACGGTGCCTGTTTGGCTTCAAACTCCGAAGAAGACGGAGACACCCAGATATGGGTGGCAAGAAAAACTGCGCTCAACAATACCGCAGAAGAAAGGGCCAGATTGGTTTTATCCATTATTCCATCTCCATATACGGCAGGATTGCCCTTCTTGTACGCGCACAATGCCGTCCGAAAAGTCTTTGCGCACATCCTTGGCATGGATCGGACAGATGATCTCTTTGCGGCGCTTAAAGGCCCGCGCCCGTGGCTTTTTTTGTGACGCCACCATCTGGACAATCTCGCCGACAATGGCGTGCGCCGATTTTGACTTGAAATGATAAGCGTCTGTAAATTTGGAGAGATCGCGTGTCAGCGAGCTGTTAAAATCAAAATCAAAAACGGGGGCCAGCTCGGCAAGACGCAAGCGAAAGCGGTGATTGAGATCAGCAAAACCAAAACCCGCCATACGCTTTTGCATCTCTGCGATGGTTGGCGGGATGACAAAAACCAGTTGAATATTCTTGTTCTTGCACCAATGGGCGATGGTCTCGATTTTTGACCATAAGGTTTCAGAAAATTTGAATTTGGCCCAATCATTGGCCCCGTTTTTGCGCACCTGTCGCTCAAATTTGCCCGGCAAGTCCCTTTGCAGCGTGATCGGTGCCCAAAGGCGGGACCAGCCACCATAGCCACGCCCCAAACCCAACGTCACAAGCCGCGCGGCAGAGGGATGCGGAGCTGATGCAACATTGCTTGGCAATTGGCAGCTCCGACAGGCATCCTGATCCAGCAAGACCCCCAAATCGTCATAGCGCCCCCCTGCATTTTGGACGTTGCTCTTGACTATTGTTTGGGCTTTGGCTTTGGAGACCAAAGATCCCGGCTGCAAAGAACGCAGAAAATCAATATAGGCAGGATAGCGATGGTCGAGATTGCGCCAGCCTATTTTGCTGACAAACCAGCTTTTATAATAGGCCACAGGATTTTGGGACAATCGAATCGCTTCGGGAACCCGGTTCAGCCCTTTTCGATGATTGGGATCAAAGCTTCGCAAAGGCAGGCTGACAATCAATGTCTTTAAGGCAGGGTTGGATTTGATATGCTCAAAGGTATCAAAAATCTCGTCAATCGTTGCCCCGCCATAGGCAAAATTAAAAGCATCAACCCCCAGACTGTGCCAGATTTTTTCGCGCAAAGCTCTGGCTCTGCTGTCCCCCAAAATGACGGTCTCGGCCCCCTCTTTTGGAAAATGGATCATCTTCCATAAGGGATAATGCGCCTGTTCGCTGATTTTGAATTTCTTCAAATCCAGATCCACAACGCCGTTCATGTCATAGGGATCAACAACCCAATTGAAGACAAACGGGCTCATACCAATCGCAAACACGCTGGCCAATATTGCTGAATAGATCCGTCCAGACTTTTTCCTTTGTGCCATAGCAAGCTCCCAAATAAGACGTTTGGAAGAAGACTTTGCAAAAGCCATGCCTGATATTTATCTTATTGAAAAATATTGATAATTTTTATATGAA
This sequence comes from Cohaesibacter sp., assembly GCA_025800145.1. GTDB lineage: Bacteria > Pseudomonadota > Alphaproteobacteria > Rhizobiales > Cohaesibacteraceae > Cohaesibacter. Next base: position 99,576 of record JAOXSH010000005.1, on the reverse strand, counting down.
ATGGTATAAAAAACAGCGTTTAAATGCCCCTGTTTGCATTTTGCAAAGGCAAAAGCCGGATCTGCAAAGCCTATAGGTTGCTCTGCGCGGCCCACAGGTCGCTGACAAGGGCAAAGGAAGGAAACTCCGCCAGCCCGGACAAAAACAACGTGCCCAAAACCAACAGCATCACGGCCAACGCCGTGCACCAATTGGCCATAGCATTGCGGGCCATCTCTGTCAGATCATTGCCCCCCAATCCGGCGCTTTGATTGCCACGATTGGACCAGCGCTGTTTGGAGAGACGAAAGATGCAATAGACTTTGACCGCCGCATTGATCAATTGATTGAAATACAAGATCCATGGATAGGACATCAGCACCCGGCGGGAATAGCGATAGAGAAACAGCGAAAGCAACATGCGGCTGACAGCGATGAACAGAATATAGGATAGAAGATAGGCCGGGCCGACAATCAGGGTTCCAAGCACGGCCAAAGTGGGGCTAACCAGCATGGTCCACATTGACAGGCGCTGATCAATCAAACACCACCAGATAAAAAAGGGCATATGCCGCGGCCCCAAGGCAATGGCGCGACTACCATTACGCAGCATATTACCCGACCAGCGGCGAAAATTCTGCACCATGCGCTCAAGGCCAGAGCCTTCGATCACCTCCACCGTATAGCCCATGGCATTGGGCACATAGCGCATATGGGCCTTTGATTTCAGCATATAATACCAGGTGCTTTTGTCATCACCGGACAGGAAACGAAAAGTGCCCCAGAGCCAATGGCTCAAATGATCGGCTTCCAACAGGCGAATAAATTCCAGCTGCAAAAGATGTTTGGCCCGAAAGACGGACATGCGGCCAGTAAGCGTCAAAACCCGTCTGGACAAGGCATGGGATTGCATGGCCAGCCTCCGCTGGGCAAAACGCATTTTCAGCCAATGCTCAATCCAGCGCGGGCCAAGGCAGATCACCTCTTCATCTGTTGTGCAAGCCTGAAGATCGGGATAGAGCTTGAACAGGGGCAAACAGCGGCTCACCGCCCCCCGATCCAGAATGAAATCCCCATCCATGAAGACCACCAGATCGTCAGGGCGCACCGGCAAGCGGTTCATGGCCCGCAAAACCAGACCGATGGCCGCCCGCTTGCCTGAAACATTCTGGCGAATGATGCGCAAGGTAATATCGAGATCAGCGGCTTCTCTTTTTAAAAAATCCTCAATGATATCTTCATCATAACGATCCGAGGAGCCGAGCCACAGGGTCGCGGCGACCTCGCTGTCCTCAACTTCGCGGATGATGGAGCGCACCACCATTTCGGTGATTTGTCGATGCTCCTTATAGGTAGTCATCATGAAATGCAAATGCCGGGGCCGCCAGCCGCTGTCCCAAATCTCACAGCCCTGCCGCGCCATTTTGGGATACATGAAACGCCCATACAGATAAGCCCGCACAGCATGGGTAAACCACCAGCCATAGCGCCATAAGCCAAGCGCGCCAATCACCAGCGTGATTTGCTGAATGCGCGTATCCCAAAACACATTGGGGATGCTGAGAATGCCAATCAGACAGAGGGCAAAATACAGGCTGATTTTCAGCAAAACCTGCAAAGTCCATTTCGAAGCCCCCCTGCTCCAATCTGTTGGATCATCAAGATTGGAGACCTGATGCCGCCGCATCTTTTCCAGATCAAAGGATGCCAGTTTTTGCTCAAATCTGCTTTGCATCATCCCCTTGCCTTTCAAAAGACAACCAATTTGTCACTTTCCCAACAAGGGCAGAGGTGCTGCGGCGTTTGAACATCACCACCGCAGGCAGGCCAGCCCTGATCTTGTCAGGATCCTGATTGGCCAGATCCAACTTGATCGAGACAATGGCCGTGCGGGTCTTGCTTTCGCTCCATTGATAATGATTGGCGTCAGGCTTGAGCGATGCGGCATTGCGATCAATCTCAACAATTTGGCCCGTCAAATGATCGCCCAAAGCGGGCAAAAAGACCGAGGCCCCGTCATTCATACCAATGGAGAGCACTTCGTCTTGCGATAAAAAGGCGGTGACGCTGAGACTGTCTCTTTGCTCAATCGTCATAATCGGTTTGTTGCGCTCCACTTGCATATTGGGCGGGGCAAAGAGAGCAACAATCTCGCCGCTGACCGGGGCCGTGATCAACATATTGGTCCGGCGGCGCATCAGCGCGGCCAGCTTGACCTCGGCCATGGTCAAGGCAGAACGGGCGCGGCTGACTTCCAGATCCACCATATCCAGATCCACCACAAAGATTTTGTGATTATAATGGCGGCGCTTTGACACCGCCTTCATGGCCGAACTTTGCGCCAGTCGATGCTCTGCCTCACGCAGCTGGCTTTCTGCCGCCATTTGTTGCTGTTTGGCCGCTTCCAGCTTTGAGCGGGCGGCATAGCCCTGTCGGGAGAGATTTTTCATACGGCGATAATGGCGGTCCGCCGCCTTGAGCTTTTCTTTATGGGCTTCAAGTCTGGCCAGTTCGATATTGTGATCCGTCTCGCTAACCAATTGATAAAGCCGCATTCGTTCGCGCTCGATCTGGGCTTTTTGTTCGGTTCGGATCAGCTCATCTCTTGCCTGTGTTACTTTCAGTCTGGCGTCTTCAATTTTCAGCAAAAGCGCCGGATTTTTGATGCGGGCAATCAGCTCGCCGCGCTCGACCTTTTGTCCTTTTTGGAATTTTACCGGCACAATCTCGCCGCTCACAGGCATGGAAAGAGAAAAGAGCGGCGCGGCAACAACCGCCGATTCCACTTCAATCCGCATGACATTGCTATAGAGCAACATTGCCGCATAGGAAAAAATACCCAACCCTGCAATCAGATAAAACACACTCATAATCAAGGTTTTAACGGACCAGCGCCGCAGCGGCATGTCCTCTTGCGGATTGGCATCGGGCTTGGTGGAGATGGGGGTAACCGGTATATCGATCCGGCAAATCGTGTCTTCGATGCTGGCCATTTTACCACGAATCAAATCTTCGATAAAATGCTGCATCAAATCTTCAGCACGCTGGGGCAGCATGGTAAACTGGCCAGCAAAAGCGCCATCATCCTCAAGTCTGACCACTTTTGCGCTCACATCAAAAGCAATGTCAAACCCCTGGAAGGGCAAATGCAGCGTCAGGGCCAGCTCATCCGCCAGCTTTGGGCTTGGTCCCGGCCAGTCTTCAATTTTCAGGCCGCCAAGGCTCCAATTGGCAACTTTGCAACTCTGCCCATCCGCAAGCGTCACTTTCAACGGGGCATCGACCCGATGATGGCGTCTTTGACAGGGTGGTTCACGAACGACTTGCATATCCTTACCCAAACTTGCCGGGGGACTGGTTTGTCTCCCGATCCGCTTATGGAAAAAGCAGCAAGATTTATGCCAATGCTTTGCAGTCGATCACACTGTCTGACTTGCAATATGCAAAGAAAAAGCCCCCTGCCCTTTGCCAATCTTTGCGATTTGCAAAGGGCAGGCACCTCTCAAGCAAAATGATATCAGCCTTTCTCGTCTTCTTCTTTGCCAGCCTTTGCCCGTTGCTGGCGATAATCCTCATAAAGCCGCTCAAGATGCGTGGCAAGAAACTGACCAAACTCTTTGGCCTCTTCTTTTTCCAAAGTCAGATTAAAGCGCTTGGCGCTGGCTTGATAGCTGGCTCTCAATCGCTGGTCTTTGGCGGACCAATGCCTCCGCTCTTTTCTGGCAACATGGCTCATACGCCCTTTGGGCGCAGAGGCCTGTTTGCCAGCTGCGCTTTTGGCAAGGCGCGCTGAGAGCAGTGCAAATTTTTGCGCACTCTCCGCCTCTTGGAATGCTGGTTCCTCTATCATCGCCAACGCAACAGCACGCTGTTTAGGGGGCAGCACCAAACGTTTCAGCTCTTCCCAGCGATCGCGCCCTATGCCCCGCGCCGCACCCAAAGTATCCAACAGCTCCGCCGGGATGGTCTGGGTGATGGACTGCATGCGCGATAAAAGCGTTGCATCAAGGGTCAGCGCGGCCTGAATGACAGCCTTTTCTTGCCCCATATCCGCCAATTTGCGGGCAAACAGCGCTTTTTCGATGAAAGTCAAATCGGATCTGGCGGTATTTTCCTGCCCTTGGGTGATGATATGGGCAATATCATCAAGGCTTTTGACAACGGCTTTGACCTCCATCCCCAAATCCCGGCAGGCCCGTGCGCGCCTGTGGCCATAGACCACCATATAGCGCCCGCTTTGTTGGGGATGGGGGCGCACCAAAATGGGGGTGGATTGGCCATGATCGGCAATGGCCTGTTTCAAATCCTCAAAAGCCTGATGATCCGTTTCCAGACGATCGGCAACAAATGACTGATCAATCAAAGCCGCATCCAGCGAGACGATTGTCTCGCCTTCCATCATCTTTTTGCTATTCTCGGCCATTTCTTCAATGGTGGAGACCATGGAGCGCGACGCGCCCCGTTTGACATAATTTGCACGCTTTGGATTTGCCTGCTGATTGGCCGATTGCTCGGTAATGGAAGCAAGAAGATTTTTACGGGCCATCAAACACTCTCCTTATTGCTCAGAGCCTTGAAAGGAAAAGACAAAAGCGGGATTTGTACGGCTGTCAAACTCATTCAACCGCCCTCCCCCAGGCTTTGTGAATGAGATCGGTAATCTCGCCATTGACCGCATTTAGCGAACCAAGCGCCCGATCATATGTCTGGCGATTGAATTGCGAGCGATCAATTTCATATAATGTCTGCTTGGTGATGCCAGCATCGGAAATGGCGGTGGATTTCAGCATATGATTTTGTAGCATCTGATTGGGAAACAGAGCCTGCATGAAACCCACCATCTGGGCCTGTGGTCCATCGGTCGGCTCATAGCGGGTCACAACATAGCGGAACCAGCTCAAATTCATCCCCGCCCCGGCACTTTTCATGCTTTCCAAAATGCCGCCCAACATCAGCAAAAACTGGCTCATCGACATGATATCCAGCATTTGTGGATGCACCGTAATCAGAACAGAGGTTGAGGCGGTCAGCGCGGTCAAGGTCAGATAGCCAAGCTGCGGCGGGCAATCGATCAGCACAATATCATAATCATCTGCCACATCCCTTAGAACCTCCGTGATGCGGGTGAAGAAGAGACGCCCTTCATTGCTCTCCTTACTGGCAGCGGCCAGAGGTGTGTCATATTCATATTCCTGCAATTCCAGATTGGCGGGCACAATATCCAAGCCGGGAAAATTGGTTGGCCGGATCACACTGGCAATGGATTGCCGATCTTCATCATAGCGCAGAGCCTCATAGAGCGAGCCGGTTTGATCCAACTCCGGCTGAATGCCATAAAGCGCGGTCAGGGAAGCCTGCGGGTCCAGATCAATGGCCAGCACCCGATGCCCGGTCAAAGCCAGATGCTGGGCCAGATGAGAGGTTGTGGTGGTTTTGCCCGATCCTCCCTTGAAATTGACAACCGAGATGATTTGCAAATCTTCCCCATCGCGGCGATAGGGCAGATAGGGCGTCTTGCCTGCGCGGCCATGTTGATCAAGATAATGGCGCAGCTCCAGCATTTGCTGAGCTGTATAAGAGCGCCGACCGCTGCTTGATGTGGTTGGCACCGGCCCTTTGCCCTCCAAATGCAATTTCTTGATATTGGATTGCGTCACACCCAGATAAGTGGCCACTTCGGCCAAAGAAAACTGGCGCAGGCCTTTAGTGGCATTGGGCGGAAATTGCTCCATGCGCAACATATGCAATTTGTCCGAGATCAGCTCCCCTTGCTGAAGAATGATCTGATCAAAACCGACAGGATGGGTCATTGGAATATCGTCACCAGCTTCACATTTTAAAAAATATCGCTTTTAGCTGCGATTTTGGCTTTCAAGTGTGAATAATCAGCCAAAAGACTGACGCTGGCAAGATTTTTTTGGTTAACAGGCGGTTAATATCAACGCTTCTGCGCTTTCACAGCCTTGCTTAAGTGCCCGATTTAAAAGTCTCTATCTGAGACTTTTAGGCGGCATATCCAGCCCTCTTCCGCTTTTTATGCCTTTCATGGGAAAAATTCTATCAAATAAAATATCTATTTGAAAAATAATAGAAATATATGCATTTGCACGGCTGTCAAAAGAAAAACCCGCCTCTTAAAGGCGGGCTTATTTTGCAATCGACTCTCTTTAGTGTGGCGAGAAGCGCAAAGACAGGCAGGACATGCCCCCATCCAGCTTGGCCGCTTCGCTGTTGCCGATTTTGCGGAGATCATACCCCGCCTCGCGCAAAATCTCTTCGGTCTTTGGAAAACCATCAGGCATCAGGACCAGATCATTAAAGCGAATGGCATTGGCGCAAGCCTCTTCGCCTTGCGCTGTATGGATCACCCGATAACCCTCAAAACAGCCAGAGGCCGCCAGTCGTTCGGTTGACAAAATGGTTTCATTATCCAGCAAGGAGCAATCGGTTTTGAAATGCAACACGCCTTCCGGTGTCTGCACCTCGCGCAGCTTATAGCCCCAACGCGCCACAAGCCCGCGCAATTCCTCAATGCCCCTTGCATTGGTCCGCTCAGACGTACCGACCAGAATTTCCCGCTCGGTTGTCAGAATATCGCCGCCTTCAATGGTGCCCGGCCCTTCAAGCGTCAGGATCTCTTCATAAAGATCAGCCAGCACCGGGGCCATTGTCGCCGCTTCCCCCAGGCGACTGTCTGTGCCCGGACGCATAAGAATGGCCCCTTGCGGCAGACAAAGCGCGGCATCTTCAACAAAGACCGAATCTGGAAACTCTTCCAGAGCTGGTAAAATCGTAACCTTGGCTCCGGTGGATTCCAGCGCTTTCACATAATCAGCGTGATGCTGCAAAAAAAGTGCGTGATTTGGGGCACCAATATCAACGGCCCGCAAACCATCAACGATAGAGCGGCCCGGTTGACGGGTAATGGCATGGGTGAAGGTGTAAGAGCGATTGCTCATAACAATCTCCGTAAATCTTGTTCTTGTCTGAAAGGTGGATTGAAATCCAAAGGCAGGGATTGAGGTGTCTATGTCCCAGGACATAGACTATAGGCATGAACAGGGATGTGCAATCAACCCTGTAGGCCTTTAAGCATGTTATACCAACGGCCACAACAAGGATGATTATCTCCTCATCGCGCACCTCATAAACGAGACGATAGCCAACTCCACGCAATTTGATCTTGTAGCGGTCTTTTGCTCCAGATAATTTATCATGGGGCACCCGTGGATTGATGCATCGTTCAGCCAATTTCTTTTTGAATTGGTGCCGAGTATTGGCATCAAGCTTGCGCCATTCTTTCAGAGCAGCCGCAACAAAGCCAAGCTCATAGCTCATCAAAAGTGACCTTTACCACAGGATCATTGGCACGCTCATCTGCCAGAGCATTCAGCTCCATATCTTCCAGCCGCTCGAGCAAAGCCTCATAGGTCTGTGCTGGTACGCAATAAAAAGCCGGTTGATTGCGGTTCAAGATCGCAACCGCCGCACCTTCTCCTGCCGCAACAGTGCCCATAGGTTTTTTTTCAATTCCGAAACAGAGGCTGTGATTTCGGACAATACAAGATGTGTCATCGCACCCTTCTTTCGATGATTGAGAAACAAGACCGCAAAATAGCACTTTTAAAGATACTCTTCAAGGATCGCCACCTGTCAAAGTCCGCCAATCTGTTTCAGCGCTTTCATGAGATCAGCTCCGCCTTGGCCTGACTTGATATCAGCAAAGAAAAACGGCTTTTCCTTGCGTTGGGCCTTGGCATCACGCGCCATAACATCAAGCGAGACATCCACATAAGGGGCAAGGCTGGTTTTGTTGATCAGCAAAATATCAGAACGGGTGATGCCGGGGCCACCTTTGCGCGGAATTTCCTCTCCCATTGCCACATCAATGACATAGATAGTGATATCTGCCAGCTCCGGGCTAAAAGTTGCCGCCAGATTGTCGCCGCCGCTCTCAATCAAAACCAGCTCCAGATCAGGAAAAGCCTCTAGCAAATCATCAATGGCCGCCAAATTCATTGAGGCATCCTCGCGAATGGCAGTATGGGGGCAACCGCCCGTCTCGACACCACGAATCCGGCTTTGGGGCAAAACCTGTTTATGCATCAGATAATCGGCATCTTCCGAGGTATAAATGTCATTGGTCACCACAGCCATGGAATGGTCCCCGGCCAGGGATTTGCACAAAAATTCGGTCAGGGAGGTTTTGCCAGCGCCCACAGGGCCGCCAATGCCTACGCGTAAAGGTCCATATTCTGTCATGTTCTGAAAATCCTGGTGGTCATGGTTTCATGATGCATGGCGGCCATATCTGCCAAAAAACAACTTGATCCCAGATCATTCAGTCCGGCCTGCTGCGCCTGTGTGGCCACATCATCGAAAAGAGGAAAAAGGCTTGCCAAAAGCCTCTGGCCATCTGTCTGGCCAAGCGGCATGAAACGAATGGCAGCAGAGATCAGATTGGCCGCAAAGCTATGCAAATAAAGCGGCAAAAGTCTAGACAGGGCAAGGTCTTGCTGTTGGGCCGCCCAGCCAATGGCAATTGGCAAAGGGGCAGGGGGCATGTCAAGGGCAAAGACCTGTTGTGTGACTTTGGCAAAGGCGGTGCCTTGTGCCATGCTTTCCAAATGCCGCTCAGAACTGGCGCACAGGGCTTGGGCCAGCTCAGATAAATCGCTCAAAGCTATCTGATCTTGTGCATGATAAGCATGGCACAACAGAATAGCATCATTCCAGCCACTGCCACGCCTCAAAAGATCACACAGCCAGCCCTGCAAGTCTTCCCCATTGGCAAGATCCCCACAAGCCATGGCATATTCCAGCCCATGGCTATAAGAAAAGGCCCCAATGGGATAAGAGGGCGAAAGCCATGCCATCATCTGATGCAAGCAGGCGCTCTCAAGACCGAGATTTGGGCCGAGATTTGGGCGAGAAGCGGAGAGGGAAGGGGACCCGGTTTCAATGGGCATGGCCATGGGTCCTTCCCTGTCCATAGGCCCCGCCTTCGGGGTTGAAAGCCCCCTCAAAGAGCACCACGTCGGCCCCCAAATGGCGCAACATATCTGCAATCACATGATCAGAGCGAAGGATCAGATGATCGGGATGGATCTCGCATGGCACATGGCGATTGCCCACATGCCAGATGAGCCGCAGCAAATGGTGGTGATCTGTGCAGGAAGCCCTCATCAAAGGCTCGGCGGCGGCCTTGACGCGAATATGACGTCCATCTTCCAGAACCAGATCATCCCCATCGCGCAATTCGATGACTTTGGGCAGATCCAGCAAAAAAGCAAAGCCATTTTGGCATTGCAAGGCAAGACGACGGCGATAGCGATCATCATATGTCAAGCTTACAATGCCCACCGGTTCCCCTTGCAAAGGGCTCACAGAAATTGCTCTGATCATCATCACTCTCCTGTCTTAAAAGAGAAAATAGCGCTGGGCCATGGGAAGCTCCAAGGCTGGCTCGCAGGTGAGCAAGTCACCATTGGCACGCACTTCATAGGTTTCGGGGTGGACCTCAATATGGGGTTTTGCGTCATTGAGCAGCATTGAAGATTTGCCAATCTTACGTGTATTGATGACCGGCAAAGTGGTCTTGGCCAGCCCAAGCCGCTCGCCAATCCCCTCATCAATCGCAGCTTGTGAGACAAAGGAAATGCAGGATTGCTCGACCGCGCGCCCCATAGTGCCAAACATCGGGCGCGTATAGACCGGTTGTGGAGTGGGAATGGACGCATTGGGATCGCCCATTTGGGCCAGCGCAATGGAGCCACCCAGCAAGACCATTTCCGGCTTCACCCCAAAAAAGGCAGGCGACCACAAAACAAGATCAGCCCGTTTGCCCGACTCAATGCTGCCAATATGGCTGGAAAGACCATGGGCAATGGCCGGATTGATGGTATATTTGGCGATATAGCGTTTGACGCGGAAATTGTCATTCTCGCCCGTTTCTTCCGCCAGACGGCCCCGCTGCACCTTCATTTTATGGGCGGTTTGCCATGTGCGGATCGCCACTTCGCCGACCCGGCCCATAGCTTGGCTGTCTGAAGCAATGATGCTGAACGCCCCCATATCATGCAAAATATCTTCGGCGGCGATGGTTTCCTTTCGAATGCGCGATTCTGCAAAAGCCACATCTTCGGGGATGGATTTATCCAGATGATGGCAGACCATCAGCATATCGAGATGCTCTTCCAAGGTGTTTATCGTATAGGGGCGGGTGGGGTTGGTGGAACTGGGAATGACATGCTCCTCGCCGCAAACCTTAATGATATCGGGCGCATGGCCACCGCCAGCCCCTTCTGTATGAAAGGCATGAATGGTCCGCCCTTTCATGGCGGCCACCGTATTTTCAACAAAACCACTTTCATTGAGCGTGTCTGTATGAATCATCACCTGCACATCCATGGCATCGGCAACAGACAGGCAGCAATCAATGGCGGCAGGGGTCGTGCCCCAATCTTCGTGCAATTTCAAGGCGCAAGCCCCGCCTTTGACCATTTCCTCCAGCGCCGCTGGCTGGCTGGCATTGCCTTTGCCAGACAGGCCAATATTCATCGGCACATTATCAAGCGCTTGCAACATTCGGCCCAAATGCCAGGGCCCGGGCGTGCAGGTAGTGGCTAATGTGCCATGGGCAGGCCCCGTGCCGCCCCCCAGCATGGTGGTGATGCCTGAATGCAGGGCATCCTCTATTTGTTGAGGGCAAATGAAATGGATATGGCTGTCAAAACCGCCAGCGGTGAGGATTTTTCCCTCGCCCGCAATAATCTCAGTTCCCGGCCCGATAATGATGTCCACGCCCGGCTGGGTGTCGGGATTGCCCGCTTTGCCAATGGCATGGATCAGGCCGCCTTTCAGCCCCAGATCGGCCTTGTAAATGCCATGGACATCAACAATCAGGGCATTGGTGATAACGGTGTCCATGGCCCCTTGGGCGCGGGTGACTTGCGACTGGCCCATGCCATCGCGAATGACCTTGCCGCCGCCAAATTTGACTTCTTCGCCATACATGGTCAGATCTTTTTCAACCTCAATGATCAGCTCTGTATCGGCCAACCGCACTTTGTCGCCTGTGGTGGGGCCATACATATCGGCATAAGCCGCAGAAGATAGCGTTGCAGGCATTATAAATCCCCCATAATGTGCTGATTGAAGCCAAAAATGGCGCGCGCCCCCTGGAACGGGATCAAGGCCACATCGCGGCTTTGGCCCGGTTCAAAACGCACCGCTGTGCCTGCGGCAATATCCAGCCGCATACCCCGTGCCGCCGCACGGTCAAACGCCAGCGCCGCATTGGTCTCGGCAAAGTGATAATGGCTGCCAACCTGTATGGGCCGATCTCCTTGATTTGAGACACGCAATGTCAGCACGCTTTGGCCGTCATTGAGCACCACATCACCCTCTTTTGGGAAAAGTTCTCCGGGTATCATCAAAGGCTCCTATCGAATGGGGTGGTGAACGGTGACAAGCTTGGTGCCATCGGGGAATGTAGCCTCGATTTGTACATCATGAATGATGTCAGCAATGCCCGGCATACATTGATCGGCAGAAACAACTTTGCCGCCTGCTTCCATCAAATGAGCAACGCTTTTGCCATCGCGCGCCCCTTCCACAACAAAATCTGTAATCAGGGCAATGGCTTCGGGATGATTGAGCTTGACACCGCGCTCCAGCCGATTGCGCGCAACCATGGCCGCAAGGCTTAACAATAGCTTGTCTTTTTCTCGTGGGGTTAATTGCATGACAGATCCTTACATATGCCAGACGCGCGGCAGGGGATGAGCGCGAAATTGGGAAAGAGTTGCGATAAGCGCCGTGCGCAAAGACAGTGCATCAGGAGCAATGAAGCGGGTCACCAGACAGCCATTCCAAGCGCTAGCAGCCGCCTGCACCGCATCACATGTCAACAAATGCCGCATTTGCTCCAAACGCGCCTCAGCATCAGGGGCGATATAGAGCAAGGTGGCAAAAGCGCGATTGTCACCAAAACAGGCCCGCCCCGTCGCAACCAAAGGGTCGACAAGCTTCAGGGCCTCCGCATAAACCAGCTTACCATCGCGGCAAATGCGCCATTGATCGGACAAGAAACAGCGCTCTATGCGCTCTCCCATAGCCTGACGACCCAAAATGATCGGCTCAAGCAACAAAACAGAGGAAGAGGCACACATATCCACCTCAAGATGCCTCTCCAGCGCACACTCATCAAAAAGGATCGTCTCTTGTGGCAACCAATCCAGCTTTGCCCGCTCGCCCACATCAAAAGATGTGGCTATGCGTCCCGTGCCATGAGAGGCTTTATAAATCCGCTCTGCCGTTTGGGTGGTCAGGCATAGCTCGCTGTCAGTTTCTAACGAGGCAGAATAGCCAAGATCGTCGCCACCCGTGACCCCGCCTGCGGTATTGATGAAAACCGTATCCAGACGACTGGCATGATTGCGCGGCAGCAAAGCCTTGATACAGCCGGACTGATGCAAATCGCGCAGAATTGTTTTGCCATGGCGCATTGCAAAGCCAAGATGGGCGCGGCCTTTGGCCCTTTGTAATCTGGTTGAAGGGGGGAGGGGGGCTGATTTAAACATCTCGCCCCCTAAACGCTCAAAGTGGCCAAAACGGCCTTGCGCGCCACTTTATCCTTGGCGGCATCCAGAATGATTTCCCCGCGCCGCATGGCATAGAAATGATCCGCCAGCCCATAAGCAAAGTCGAAATATTGCTCGACCAGCAAAATGGCCATATCGCCCTGATCTTTCAAAAACGAGATAACCCGGCCTATTTGCTGGATAATATTGGGCTGAATGCCCTCTGTCGGCTCATCCAACAACAGCAATTTCGGCTTTGTGATCAAGGCTCTGGCAATGGCCAATTGTTGTTGTTGGCCGCCGGACAAATCACCACCGCGGCGATTTTGCATATCTTTGAGCACCGGAAATAATTCGAACATTTCTTCCGGCAACCGCCGGTCGCTCTTGTCCAGACAGGCAAAGCCGATTTCCATATTCTCGCGCACGGTCAACAAAGCAAAGATATCGCGCCCCTGTGGCACATAGCCAACCCCGCGCTTGGCAAGCTTGTGCGCGGGTTGTTTGCCTTGCTCCACACCATCCAGATGATAACGGCCGGCAGATTGGTTATGAGTGCCGGAAATCACCTTTAGCAAGCTTGTTTTGCCCACGCCATTGGTGCCCATCAGACAGGTAATTTTGCCGCATTCGGCTTGTAAATCAACGCCATGCAAGATCTGGCTTTGACCATAATGAAGAGTGATGCCTTTTAAATCCAACATGTTCTAGCGCCCCAAATATACATCCACGACCGTCTGGTCTTTGGTCACATGATCAAGACTGCCCTCTGCCAGCACCGATCCCTCATGCAAAACAATGACCTTGCACTCCAAATTGCGAATGAAGTCCATGTCATGCTCCACCACCACGACAGCACGGCTTTTGGCGGCCTTTTTAAGCAAAGCAACCGTGTGATTGCGCTCGTCCACCGTCATGCCAGCCGCAGGCTCATCCACCAGCAAAAGCTGCGGATCTTGAGCCAATAACATGCCAATTTCCAGCCATTGCTTTTGCCCATGGCTCAAATCCCCCGCCCGGCGCGCCAATTGCTCTAAGAGACCAATATCAGCGGCCAGCTCGGCCACCTTTTGCTGATCCTCGTCATTGCGTTGATAAAACAGCACCGCCAAGGGCGAGCGTTTATTCTTGAGCGCCATAGTCAGATTGTCCTTTACCGACTGATCCTCAAACACAGTGGGTTTTTGAAACTTTCGGCCAATGCCAAGGCAGGCAATATCGCTTTCTGATTTGTTGAGCAGGCTAATATTGTCCTCGCCCCAGCGCACGTCTCCCTCATCGGGGCGCGTTTTGCCTGTGATGATATCCATGAAGGTGGTTTTGCCCGCGCCATTGGGACCAATGATGGCCCGCAATTCGCCTTTGTAAATGTTGAAGGAAAGGGCGTTGATGGCTTTAAAGCCATCAAAACTGACAGACACGCCGTCCACTTCCAAAAGAGCGCCGCTCATTTTTCTGCTCCTTTGTCAAAATGATCAAACAGGCCGCCAATGCCTTTGGGCGCATAGAGCGTGACAGCCACAAAACTGACGCCCAGCAACACTTGCCACCAATCCACCCATTTGATGCTGTAAGAACCAAGCGCGATATCGGGCGCCTGCCCACCGGTGAACCAGCTAGAGAGAAGCGAGACAAAGGCCGCGCCAATCACCGCTCCATAGAGCCGCCCGCGCCCGCCAATGGCCACCCACACCGCCAGATAGATGGAGGCAATGGGGGCCATTTCTGCCGGATTGATGATACCAGCCTGCGGATAATAGAGCGCCCCGGCAATGGCCGCGAGGATTGCGGTCAGTGTAAAAATAAACAGCTTATATGTTTCAACATGATAGCCGAGAAAACGCACGCGGGCTTCATCATCGCGAATGGCGCGAATGACATTGCCCATTTTGCTCTCCACAATCAGCTTGAGCAGCAAATAGCCAAGACCAAGGGCAAAGGCCGAAGCCCAGAAGAACCAGAGCGAAATCAGTGCTTGGGGAGTTTGCTCATGTCCGGGCAGATTTTGCAAACCGGACAGCCCATTATTGCCGCGCAAGCCGCTGTCATTTTGAAACAGATAGAGCGACAATGCCAAAGTCATGGCTTGGGTGAGAATGGAGAGATACACCCCCGTGACACGGGAGCGAAAAGCCAGCCAGCCAAAGATCAGCGCCAGCAGCCCCGGCACCAGAAGAATCAACAAAAGCTGAACGGACAGCAGATGCGAAAAGCCCCAAATGAGCGGAAAATCAGCCCCGCCGACGACACCAAAAATCTGCGTGCCGATGGCATCCTGAATTTCCTGAGCACTCAGAGGCAAGGGCGCCTGTTGCGCTGCCTCCACCACAATCAGGCGGGTGCGCTCATACATCAGCCACATGCCAATCATATAGCCACCCAGCCCGAAAAAGGCGAAATGCCCAAGGCTCAAAATGCCGCAATAGCCCCATACCAGATCCATGGCGATGGCAATCAGGCAAAAACACAGGGTTTTGCCCAATGTCTTGATAAAAGAGGTGGAAATAAAGCCAGAGCCAAGGGCCTCGCTGCCCAGTGACACCAAAAGCGTGAAGAGGGCCAAAATGGACAGGAAAATCAAGGCGCTGGGATGTTTCAGCAAGAATAGGGTCAGTGGTCCCTTCATGGGTTAATCTCCTGCCGCCCGACCTTTAAGCGCGATAATGCCTCTGGGTCTGAACTGAATGAAAATGATGATGAAGATGATCATGAAGGTTTGGGCCGCCAACGTGTTGGACGGGTTGAACCATTCAATGCTCTTTTGCAAAAAGCCAATCATGGTGGCTCCGGCCAGCGTGCCCCAAATATTGCCAACACCGCCGACCACCACAGTCATAAAAGATTGCACGATATAGTCCGAGCCAAGCTCGGATGTGACTTTGGCAAACAGGCCGATCGCCACCCCGGCAATGCCTGCAATGCCAGAGCCAAGGCCGAATGTAAGCATATTGATCCGGTCAGGATTGATGCCCATCGAGGCCGCCATGCGCGGATTTTGCGTCACGGCACGGGTTTCAAGGCCAAGACGTGTCTTGTTCAGGGTGAACCAGAGCATGGCAAAAAACAGCAAGGAGAGCGCAAAAATGGCCACCCGAATCCAGCTAATCGAAATCACATCATTGATAACCAGCGCCCCGTCCAGCCAATCAGGAGCGGTGAGGGGGCGGGCTTGGGTGCCAAAACTGTTCTTTGCCACTTGCTGCAAGGCAATCGAGACGCCAAAGGTGGCCAGCAAGGTTTCAAGAGGGCGATGATATAAATGGCGAATGATCAGGCGTTCCATGGCAATGCCGGCGATGAATGTCACCAGAAAAGCCGCCGGAATGGCCACAAGAATGGATAGGGTGTAATTGGTGATGATTTGCTGCACCACATAGCCCGTATAAGCCCCCAGCATGATAAATTCACCATGGGCCATATTGATCACTCCCATCACGCCAAAGGTGATGGCAAGGCCAATGGCAGCCAAAAAGAAGATCGAGGCCAAAGACAGACCATCGAGAAACAAATCAATGGCTTGCGAGATTTTAACACGCAAGTCTATGCTGGAAAGGGTTTCGCGCGCTGCCTTCACCACCTCTGTCGATGATTCCTCATAAAGAGCATAAAAACGCGCCTTTTGTAGCGCCGCAGCGATATCCGCTTCACTTGGATCCGGCAGGGCCTTGCCCGCTTTGACAAGGGCCAGATAAGCACGCTCCCGTGCCTCTTGGCTGGCCAGATCTTTGAGCGCTATATCAGCGATGCGGCCATCGATAATATTGGCTTCAAGGACTTGTTTCTTTTCACGCTCAGACAGATCAGCCAGTGCCCATCCCTTGGCCACCAGCATGGCATAGGCTTTTTCTTTGGGCAAGCGCTCACTCTCGCCCGGTTTTAATTCTTGGGCAAAATTGCCACTTGGCACATCGCCTTGAGAGACAATCAATCGGGTTGTGAGTATTGGATTGAGGCGGGCGCGCACATCCAGCCCCAAATCCCCGGAAAAGCTTTTAATGGCCGCCACTCTTTGCCCATCATCCGCGCCATATTGCATGGTTAGCAGGCGCTCCAGTCGCATCATGCGGGCCTTTAAAGCCGCATCACTCTCCTTTCCAAGAGCAAGGCGTAAGGGCTGCAAATGCGCGGCTTTTGGATCGCGCGCCAAAACATCAAGGCTGGCCCGGCGCACAGAGCGCCTGTCACTGGCCAAATGTGATGGCGCAAGAGCGGCCCCCAACAGGGCCCGCAAGCCCGAATTGGGCTTGATTTGTTTGATTTCTTTCTTGTCAGCTTCGCCAATCTTTTGGCCTGTTTCCAAATCGAACAAATGATAGCGCTTTTTATCGTCGCTCTTTACGCTCACCAGACGATTGTCCGCCTTGCGATACCAAAGGGCCTTGGCCTGCCATTTTTGCAAAAAATCATTGGCAACAGGGCTTTGGCTGGCCTGAATGGCCTCAATCACTGGCTGAGCCGTTTTTACAGATCCGCGTTTAATCTGCGCAAAATGCTCTTGCACCACAGCCTGAAAAGAAGGGAGTAGAGAGGAGGAGGATTGGGAGGAAGGTTGAGAAGAGGATTGCGCATGTGCCACAGCCTGCACCCCGATGAGGGCCAGCAAAAAACACATAAAAAAGGCAGGGACAATGCGAGGCATTAAAACAGCTTTCCTTGAAACAGCTTTGCTGAAAACAGGGGGCGCAACGCCCCCTGTCTGTTGACAACAAGAGTGCTTAATAGTTGGATTTCAGCTGCACGCAGGTCTTGGTTTGCGTGTTATACATGCCGCAGCCCAGATCTTTCCAATCTGACTTT
Organism: Cohaesibacter sp.; assembly: GCA_025800145.1. GTDB lineage: Bacteria > Pseudomonadota > Alphaproteobacteria > Rhizobiales > Cohaesibacteraceae > Cohaesibacter. The sequence goes on along the minus strand of JAOXSH010000005.1, from coordinate 82,216 downwards.
AAAACAGCGGAGTCTGGCAAATAATCGGTCCAGGCATCGCCCGGCACTTCCTTGGTCTGGCTGATAATGTCAAATTGGCCATCCTCCTGAATTTCTCCGATCAGAACCGGCTTTGCCAAATGATGATTGGGCAACATTTCGGCCATACCGCCGGTCAGATTGGGAAATTTCTGGCCATACATGGCCGCCCGTACCTTATCAACCTCTGTGCTGCCAGCTGCTTTGACCGCATTCACCCACATGTTAAAGCCGATATAATGGGCTTCCATTGGATCATTGGTGACCCGTTTTTCGCCCATTTTGGCCTTCCATGTCTTGATGAAGTCGGCATTGGCTTCACCTTCTGCGGATTGGAAATAATTCCATGCTGCCAAATGTCCAACCAGATTTTTGGTATCCAGCCCGGCCAATTCTTCTTCACCAACCGAGAAAGCCACAACCGGAATATCATCGGCAGAAACACCAGCGGCGGCCAATTCCTTATAAAAGCCGATATTGGCATCGCCATTGATGGTGGAGATCACCCCAACCTTTTTGCCATCGGCACCAAGGGCAACGACATCTGCGACAATTTTGGACCAGTCCGAATGGCCAAAAGGCGTGTAATTGACAAAGATATCCTCTGCCGCAATGCCTTTATCTTTCAGATATTGCTCCAAAATTTTATTGGTTGTGCGCGGATAGACATAATCGGTGCCAAGCAAGGCAAATTTCTCAACGCCCAGCTCTTCCAGATAATAATCCGTTGCCGGAATGGCCTGCTGATTGGGGGCCGCGCCGGTATAAAAGACATTTTTGGAACTTTCTTCGCCTTCATATTGCACCGGATAAAAGAGCAGACCGTTCAATTCCTCAATTACTGGCAACACGGACTTGCGCGAAACAGAGGTCCAATTGCCGAAAATGACATCCACTTTTTCAACACTGAGCAATTCGCGAGCTTTTTCGGCAAATAAAGGCCAGTCTGAGGCCGGATCCACCACCACCGGCACCAATTTTTCTCCGTTCAAGCCACCTTTGGCATTTTGCTGCTCAATCAGCATCAGCATGGTGTCTTTCAAGGTGGTTTCTGAAATGGCCATGGTGCCAGATAGAGAATGCAAAATCCCGACCTTGATATCGGCCATGGCAGAGCAGGTGGCAACAGCGCTCAGCGCTGTGGCAAGCAGTAATCTTTTCATCATATATCCCCTGTGAAAGGCGGCGCGGGAGGAGGGCGCCTCATTATTTTGGGAACCGCAATCCATGTGCAAAGCGGCTCTAAACACAGGCTAATCGGCTTCTATGATGCAGTCTGCCTCAAATATTTCAGATGAGTGTTGCATTTCTTGCACCGCTTGACTTAAATTGATAGAAAATAAGGGGCTTTCATGCGCCATTTGCAATCATTTAAATATGTAAAAGCCATTGCAGAGACCGGCTCAATTCGCGGGGCGGCTGAAAATCTGGCCATTTCGCCCTCTGCTCTGAACCGCCATATTCAGTCTTTGGAGCTGGATCTTGGCATCCAAATTTTTGATCGTCTGACCAAGGGTGTGCGCCTATCCATTGAAGGGGAATTATTCTATCAATTTGCCCATAGGCAATTAATTGGCTTTGACAAGCTGAAATCCCAGATCAGCGATATCAAGGGCCTGCGCACCGGCATGGTACGCATCGGCATCAGTGCCGATTTGGGCCAGAGCTTTCTCCATCAGCAAATTGCCAGCTATCAGGCGGATCACTCTCATGTGTCTTTTTGCCTGCATGTTGTGCAACAAGACCAGCTGGAATTGGCATTGGAGCGCAACCAGATTGACTTTGCGCTTTTTTATCAGCCCATTCTGACCAAAAATCTGCAAGTCATTCATGCCTGTGAAACCAAAATCCATGCCGCTTTGCCCAATGGCGCACCCATTCGCAATAAGAATGGTTTGATGCTTTATGATTTGATTGATCACGCCATTATTAAGCCCGAACACCATACGGAATTGCGCAAAAAACTGGATGCGGCCTGCGAGAAATTGGGCATCGATTTATATGAGAAACTGGAATGCGCCGATCCCTTGCCCCATTTGGCGGCCTGTATGACATCCAGAATTGCTTTCTGTCTGCCCCTGCCAGATGAGCAACAAGCTTATAATCGGCTTGGCTATAAATTGGTGCCTATTGCTTCCAGCGAATTGACAACAGGCTATATCAATATTGTGGCCTCAACGCATAATCTCATGCCCCTTGCCGCCCAAAAATTCATTGAGCAAATCATTGCAGCACTGGAAGAGCAAAAGGGCTGGATATGAGACCCAAAAGTCTCAGAAAGTGACTTTTAAATCGGCCATTTAAGCGCCAAATGCACCAGATTTATGAGTTTACGTCCTAAAAAGCGTGCAACACTTCCTCGCGCCAAGGGGGATTGGCCCCGGCTTTTTGCACGCTTAACGCCGCCACCTGAACGGCCATAGTCAGAGCTTTTTGCAAAGCACGGTTCCGTGCCTCAGAGGATACGGCGCTCAAGGCGTCTTTGGACAGCAAAGAGGCCTCTTGCAAGGCCGCCAAAAATCCGCCATTGAAACTGTCGCCCGCCCCAATCGGATCTTTGACTTTCACGCAAGGCGCGGCAACGAAAATTTCCAAATCATCCGGGCCATAAAGAAAGGCCCCCGCTTCACCTTTTGTCAGCAAAATCAAGCCGGGACATAAAGTGCGCAAAAAAGCCAGACGCTTGTCAAAATTGGGCTCATGCGCCGCCAACCAGTCCAAATCCTCGATAGAGACTTTCACCACATCCGCCAAGCCCATCATGGCATAAAGACGTGCGCGATAAACCTCTTCATCAGCGATGAAAGCCGGACGGATATTGGGGTCCAGCATGATGAAATGATCCTTGGCCAAATCATGAGCCAAATGATGGGCCAAATCATGATAATGATCCGCCACAGGGGCGGCGCATAAACTGATCCCCCCAAAGAAAAAGGCCTCAAAAGGGAGCTGGCCTTTTTGAAGTGCGGTAAAATCCTCTTTCGTCAACTCAGCGCAGCCTTTGAGATAGAATTCATAGTTGACATGCGCATTGCGGATATGGGCAAAGGCCAAGGGCGTCGGCAGGGGCGAGATGGCCAGATAATCTAGACTGGCCCCACTGTTGGACAATTTGTTGCGCAGCATATCGCCAAACTGGTCTTGTCCCACAGCCGTGAACAAACCGGTTTTTTGCCCAAGCCGCCCCAAGGCAATGGCCGTGTTAAAAACAGCACCCCCGCAATGGGATTCAAACAGACCGGCTTTATGAGACGGATCAGAAGGCACCATGTCAATCAAAGCTTCACCACAACACAAAATCATGACTGAACCATCCTCTTTCTTTTTAACAGCTGTTAAATGAAAAAATACAAGCTGTCGCCTCACTCAGCATCACTGAATAGGCACTTTATCAATCCTTTTTAACAGCTGTTAAAAAGCTTGGCACTTTTCCTCATCATTCTGCCTGGATCTGCCTCATAATTTGGTCTTTGGTTCCAATCGGGCATTGAGCAAACTATTGATCATCGGTTTGGGCGAAAAGCCTTTGCGCGCCACAAGCGCCCGCAAATATCCACCAGGCGAGCGAATATCCTCACTGCGCTGTAACAGGGCGGCAAGGGTGACCGAAGCGCTCAAGATACCAAAGGTTCGCTTCGCATCCTCCCAAGCCGAAGGACTGATCCCCATCAAGCCTCGACCCGCTTCTGCTGCCTCAATCAAATCAGCCCAAGAGGAAATACCGTTTCTGTTGCAATAGGCAATGTCAGGGCAGGCCATCAATACCGCGCTTAAATCCAGTTCCTGCGCAATATCGTGCTTGAGCATTGTATCCGAGGTTGCTTCCGTCTCTCCTCGTACCCACAAAATCTGATCCTGTAAAGAAGTCTCATAATCAGCATCACTACAGGATTTTCGTTCAGGGACAGAAAGGATTTGAAAATTCTCCTCATGGTCTTTCTTTGGAAAGCCAATTTCAGAATCAGTAATGGTTTTAAGTTTTGAATCTTGTTTGTGTCGCTCATTTTGCTGGTCATTGCCGCTCATATTTTGAGCTTTAATGAATATTTCCAACGCATTATGCACATCTTCGCTGAAATTCAATAACAAGCGATGCAGCTCTTTAAGATCCCTGCTCTCAACCCGGCGAGGCAATGGCTTATTTAACGGCACAAAGTCCTCAATAAGCCTCATCCATTTGCCTTTGCCTCCTTGCTCAAGGGCATAATCCAAACATTTGGCAATGACGCGGCGTGTCAGGGTGATCTCTTGACGCAAATCCTTGATCACTTGTTTCTCTTGGCGAACACTTTGCGCGGCTTGCGCCAATTCCTCTGCTCGCGCCAAGAGCAGGCGCAAGTCAAAGCCAAATGCCTTGAGCAAAGATCCATCCTGCCCGGATCGAGCATAGCGTTTGCCATTGGGGCTGTCCTGACGCACAATCATGCCCGCCTTGACCAAAGCCGCCAAATGCCGCCGCAAAGTTGGCTCTGCCATGCCATGGGCCCGCTCACTGAGTTTCTTGTTGGACGGAAAGACGATCAGATTGTCCTGTGCATCCAAATCACTTTCCTTGTGGAAAGATAAAAGAGCTGACAAAACCATCAAAGTGCGATCAGAGAGGCCAAACAGATGTTTGCAATCGGTCAAATCGCGCAATATTTGCCATTTATCCTTGATTAAATCCGTGGCGCAAGCCGCAGAAATCCGCTGTCCGTCAAGCATCTCGCTCGACAGAGGGCGCGCTCCAAAGGGAGCAGACAATGAAAATGTCATATCCTTGCTTTCTGCAAGGCAAAGAAAAATTGTTCACGCAAACAGCGTGTCAGAACTTGACATTAAGGTGAGAAGCTGATTCTGTATAAAGTGCTAAAAGATACAGGGCTTCTGGGTGGTTTATGCTGCTTGGGAGCCTTTTTCTTTGCGTTGTCTCCTTTAAAGTGACAGGTCAGGGTTCGGAACCTTGGGCGCTATCCTATATCCGCTACAAAGAGGGGGGATAACTTTTTTGTCTTTTCTTGATAAAGGCCCAAAATTGTGCGCCTTTATGATGTTTCCTCATCCTTTTTGCTCTGCTGATAGGCCAGATAGAGCTGAGGCAATTGATCGGCGATATAGTGGGCAAAGTCTTGCTCCTTCAACCGCAATTCCGAAAGACGCGCACCATAGCTGACATGGCCCAAAATCTGTTCTTCATGACAAATGGCAATATTGGTCTCAGGCGCGCTCGACCCTTCTTGTGACGGGCTGTCTTTGGCGCTAGCGGCTTTTTGCAATCCGGCAAAGACATATTGAAAGCGCTGATCAGAACTGGAGAGATCCGCAAAAGCTGACTCTTGCACCAAATGGTCCGCAAGATTGGCCAGCTCATCCTCTTTGGTCAGATCGGCCAGTTTCATCCAGCGGGGGCGGCCGATTTTGGGGGCCGGACCAATGGCGCGGACAAGGCGTGCAGGCACATTGTGATGAATGCGTTTGAGATAAGAGGCTTCGGCATCGGTGATGGACAGCGCCATTTTCACCCGGGCCACTTCCTCACCCGAATTTTTGCACAAAGCACGAATATGGGCGGCAAACAAAACCCGCTCAATATAGCTCAGATTTTGCCGGGCACTATTTTCAATGCCTTGGGCCTGCAACAAATCCGTATCGCTCAAATCGCGAATGATGGCGCGGATAAAATGATTGGAAAGCCCTTTGATGGCAGAAAGGCGGCGATGGCCATAAGCCACCTGATAGCGCCCCGGTCTGTCAGGATGCGGGCGGACCAGAATGGGCAATTCCTGTCCGCTTTGCTCAATGGAGCGGCGCAAAGCTTCAATCGCGCTATCGCTGTCTTCATCGGCCAGACGATCGGGAAAAGGGGATGGATCAATGAGAGCCGGATCCAGCTCAACCGCATCCTTGCCATCTTGACCGCTCAATTGGGCTTTCAGACGGTCGCGCTCTTCGCGCAATTCTGTAACCAGACTATCCTTGGCCGCCGCAACCACCCCAGAGCCAACCCGTGCAGGCAAAGAGCTTTGAGTCTTGCGGCCACTTTGCTCGGCTTTTTCCGCTTCCACCGTTTCAGCCAGTGAGCTGACAAGCGAACCAAACATTTGTGTGCGAGATGTTTTCTTGCTCATAGCTCACGCCCCCAGCAGCTCCTGATCAAATCCAACACTTCGTGATTGACCCCATCCATGCTTTCAATGGCGCGTTTATAGGTATCGCGGCCCATGGAATTGGTCTCAATTTCATAAAGGCTGCGCTTGTCCAATCCGGCATTGGCCACAGCCGTTGTCTCATAAACCGTGTGATTGAGCACCGCCTGGCCAAACAACATCCGCAACAGGCCAACCACCTGTTGCTGGGGAGCATCATTGGGATTGTGCCGGGTGATTAAAAAGCGCAGGAAACTCATGTCCATATGACCGCCAGCCTCTTCAATGACACTCATAATATCGCTCATCATCAACAAAAACTGGTTCATCGAGGCCACATCCAGCATGGCCGGATGCACTGTGATCAAAAGCCCGGTTGAGGCAAACAAGGCCCCAAGGGTTAAATAGCCCAGCTGCGGGGGGGTATCAAAAATCACCACATCATAATCGGCCTCCACCTCTTGCAAGGCTGCAGCAATGCGACGGAAAAACACCCCATCGCCACGCGCCTGTCCACTGGCAATTGCCTGAGGGGTCGCATGTTCAAATTCCATCAGCTCCAGATTACCCGGCACCAGATCCAAACCTTCAAAATAAGTCTTGCGGATCACATCGCGCAAAGGACGGCGCTCATCATCATAGCGAATGGCCGACCACAAGGTTTCATTGCTGGCTACATCCAGCTCCGGCTGGGCACCAAACATCGCGCTCATCGAGGCTTGTGGATCCAGATCAATGGCCAGCACCCGATAGCCTTGCAGCGCTAGAAAATGCGCCAAATGCACGCTGGTGGTGGTTTTGGCCGATCCGCCCTTGAAATTGGAGACCGCCAGCACCTGCAAGCCTTCTGTCTCTTGACGATTGGGCAGAAATTTCAGGGCTTCTGCTGGACGTTTGTTGGCCAAAAGCCTCCGCAATTGATTGATCTCGGAAAGCGAATAAATACGTCGCCCATTGGACAGGCGCTCAGGATCGGGGCCTTCCCCATCCAGGGACATCTGACGAATGGTGCTTTCTGCAATGCCCAAAAGACGGGCCGATTCAGGGGCAGTGAATTTGCGCAGGCTCTTTTGCGCCTGAGGTGGATACATGCGCTCACGCAGGGCGTTCAACTGACCAGACAACAGGCTGGCATAATGCCCGACTTGTTCTGACGGCCGACCTTGAAAAGCTTGATCTTGCAAAACAGACCCCATATCGATTTTTTACAGTGCGACGAATAATCCATTATTTAACGCAAAAAAGCGTCATAACTTTTATTGACTGCAAAAAACGATTCTGTCCAGCTCTTTTTGGTTAACAAAGCTTTAATGCAAAAGCCCTGATTTCTGCCATTCTCTGTCTAAAATCATGCTTTTCCTCTGCCATGAGCTACCAGATGCCCAAATAGTCGGCGCATATGCCAAGCCTCACAGCGCCCCATCAGGCTGGACCGGAGCATAGTGCATGGCATTGATTGCGCCAATCAGGCCAAAATTTGTGTTATGGGTCAAATAGATGGGGTAATTTTGGCGAATTGGACTGAGCCGTCCCCCGGCATTGAAGCTTTGCAAAAAGGTCGAATCGTCAAAAATCCATGGATTGGCCTGCAACACCCCGCCAGAGAGAAAAACACCGCCATAGGCTGAAAAAACCAGCGCCAGATCGCCAGCCAAAGCGCCAAGACTTTTGCAAAAAAGTTTCACCGCCCGACCCGCAAGAGAGGATGGATCCGCCTTGGCTTTGGCAAAAATATCGCCACTTCGCGCCTTGCTTGGCCTCTGACCATGCACCTTTTCAAAGGCCTCCAGCACCAAAGGCAAGCCTGTGCCAGAGATCAGCGCTTCGGCTTCTATCGCCAAACCATCGCCCATTTGTATATCTGGCCAAAGCCCAATCAATGCATCAAAAAGCGCCACCTCTTCCGCTTGATCAGGGGCAAGACGGCAATGGCCCCCTTCGCCCTTGACCACACAGGGCCGTGCGCCAGACCAGACCAAAGCCCCGACCCCAAGCCCGGTACCCGCCCCAATGATCAGACGATTGCCCTTTGGCAGCGGCTTGTCTTTTAGAAGGGCAGGGCCTTGCAAAAGGTGTAAATCCGCAGCGTTCAGCGTTACCAAAGACCAGGCCGCGGCTTCAAAATCGTTCAAAATTCGCACACTTTTGGCAGATGTGGCCCTTTGAATGTCTATCTGGTTGAAAAACCGCCCAGAATTGGTCAATTGCACGCCCTGCTCCGTAATCACGCCGGCCGCTGCCATCTCAACATGGGTGGGGGAGCAGCCAATCTGGTCTATAAAATCGCCAAAAATCGCATCAATGGACAAATCAGAGCCGGTTTCATAATGCGTTTGCGCGATCAATTGCCCATTGCAGACCTGCGCCAGACGCATATTGGTGCCGCCGATATCGGCAACCAGATCCCAGCTTTTGCCCAGCCAGTTTTCACTGTCTCTGTCCATAATCATCGGGCCTTCATATTTCATTTGTTTATCTTACCCTTTTCATTCTTTTAACCTTTTGAAAACCATAGCAAGAAGAAAAACAGGCTTATTAAAGATTTAACAGGATCCAACGGACAGACTGGTGCCGAATTATAAGATCTCTTTTCCCCAATCTGCTTGGTTTTCAAGCGGGTTTGTTCAGACAAGGCAGAGCGATGACCAAAAACTGGACAATTCGATCTCTCATTTTTGCGTTTCTTGGTGCTTATACCACCATCATCGGCACAGGGCTGTATTTTGCCCCTGACTTTTTGGCCAAAAAACTGGTCATGTCAGAAACCGAACGCAGGGCCAGTTTATGGCAGATCAGAGTGCTAGGCCTGTTGGCAGAGGATCAGCACAGTCCCAGTCATCAATTCGATTTTCAGCATCTGGATGAGCATTCCAAAGAAGCCATGCAGCATTTTGTTTTGGCCTCGGACGCGTTTCGCTTGCGCCTTTTCAAAGGCGATGGCGACTTTTTCTGGTCCTCGCATTCCGATGTCAAACCAATCAGCGATCAGACTTTTTTCAAGCAACAGCTCAAACATGGCATCATTGTTCAGCAAATGAGCTATCCACGCATCGCCCAGATTGAAGGCTTTGATACAGAGCATATGGGCGAGGTCTATTCCGATCAGGATATTCGCACTGTTCTGAAAACCTATGTGCCGGTCATGGCCGGGACACAAGTGACGGGCATTGTCGAGACCTGCCGCGATGTGACACAGCAGATTGGCATCTATAAAACGCGCCTGACCATTGCCGGGCTGTTGATTGCAAGTGCCCTGTCGCTGACCATTATCACCGCCCTTGTCTTGAGCTATCAATATCGCCGCCGCACCAGCATTTTGGCCAAAGCCCAGCGGGAAAAGGAACAGGCCATCATGCGCAAGGATTTGCGCCGCAACCGCGAGGTGCGCCTGCTCTCGCAATTGAGCGAATGGATGCAAGCCTCCAAATCCATGGAAGAATTGTTTGAGATTGCCTCTTCCATTTTGCAAAAATTGCTGCCCGATGCCGCCGGTTCCATTTATATTTATTCCAATTCGCGTGATGTGCTGGAAGGCATGGCCAGTTGGAATGGTGCCCAGCATCAGGCGGAAATGCTGCCCGATGAATGTTGGGGCCTGCGCCGAGGCCGGGTCTATATCCATGGTCTGGACGAGATTGATTTTGCCTGTTCCCACGATCACGACAGCCATGATGCGGTCTATGTTTGTCTGCCGATTGTCGCCCATGGCGATACAATCGGGCTGATGCATCTCGATCTTGGGGCTTTGGGGCAGGATGAACATACCACAGACAAAGCGGTGAAACTGGCCCAAACCTGTGCCGAACAGCTGTCGCTGGCCATTGCCAATGTGCGCTTGCGCGATGAATTGCGCAGTCAATCCATTCGCGATCCACTGACAGGTCTTTATAACCGTCGCCATTTCTTCGAAACCTGCCGCAACCGCATTGCCACCGCCCGCCGCAAAGAGCAAAATTTTGCCATAGCCTCTTTCGATGTGGATCATTTCAAGCTGTTCAACGACAATCACGGCCATGATGCTGGCGACATGGTGTTGCGGGCCGTAGGGGAATGTTTGCTCAATAATTTTGATGGCAATGATCTGTCTTTCCGCATTGGCGGCGAGGAATTTACCATTTTGCTGTACGATTGTGATCAGGATCAAGCCTTTGAACGCATTGAAGCCTTGCGTCAAACCATTGAAGATATTGTGCTGCATTATGACGGCAATGCCTTGCCCAACATCACCATGTCAGCCGGCATTGCCATGTTCCCAACGGATGGTCAAATGCCGCAGGATTTGATGAAAGCCGCCGATCAGGCGCTCTATCGGGCAAAAGCTGCGGGCCGCAATCAGGTGCTGCTTGTCAATAACCCACAAGAGCTGACGCTGGATTTGGACTGGCAAAAAAGCGAAGCCAGCGAGACCGATAAAGACAGCAATCCGGGCACCATTCAGGATTTGCAAGACGCCCTCATCAAAGCCACAGCATAAAATAAGGCAAGAGCACGCGCTGTGTCATTCATCAAGGCATCCTATGGGTCAATCTTTCATGCCGTTGGTATCAATGGCCTGTGATTGATTCAAATCTTTCATTGGACGCGCTCTTCAGACAAGGCCATGATGGGGCATGACTTATGCCGCCTCCTATCTGTTGCATCGCTGCGACCCGGCCCACAATATGGCCCGCTTTTACCGATTGTCCCTACAGGCAGATCTGTTTGGCGGGGTGCGAATGGAGCGGGTTTGGGGGCGCATTGGTAGCCATGGCCAAAGCAAAATAGCGCATTTTGCCAGCCAAGAGGAAGCCTCCCTTGCCCTCAACACCCTGTTGCGGCGCAAATATGCCAAAGGCTATGAAGCCATCACGTATATGTAGACATCGCCAACTCTCCAAATCAGTTGGCCATCTATGAATCACACAATAAATCCCGTGGGAATCCCAAATCTTATTCGCGCACCAATCCGTCTACACTGCCTAGCTGTCACTTTCGCATAGTGTAGGAAATGATTGATGGTTTGCCCAATTTAGCGGAGGTCACCTTTTCGTCGGAACAGCTTTTATCGACAAAGGCAGTGATGCTGTATTAGCTACTTAAACCGTCCACACAATGCGTGTAGATTTTTCTTCTGGGCCTTATTGCGGATATCCTTGATGCGCTTCTCTGTAGATGGCTTCTGCCGGCCGGATTTCTATCTCATCTTCGTTTCCTTTGATGGAGAGATGCGATGAGCCAAAACTCTCCGCTGTCAAGTCAACCTAATCTGTCCTATAGGCTTTTAGACCGAACAGTCATATTCATGACAAATGGATAAGGGTTTCTATTTCTTCGACTCCTTCAAGATCGCCTATCATGCGCAAGGTTGTATCCAGTTGGCTAATAGAAGGGACCAAAATCTCGATTTTTACATCATACCGTCCTGATAAAATGACAGCAGATGATATCTCTATATAATTTTGAAGCTTACTCACCAAGCTATCCGTTGTTTGGGGGGCGAGCTTTAAAAGCGTTGTTGCCCGAACGCTAAAGCGTTCTTCTTTCATTCCCAACTTGACCGTGTAGCCTTTGATGATTCCGCGATGTTCTAGCCGATCAAGCCGGGCCTGGGCAGTTGTCCGTGCAATATTCAGTTTCTTTGCCAATGTGCTCACTGGTGTGCGGGCATTTATGGTCAAAAGTTGCAGAAGCTTTTGATCATTTTCATCTAACATTATGACATATTCTCGTTATTTCGATGCGTACTTTTCGCACAAAATGCCCGCATTGCCAATTTCTTTTGTCATGCATTGCGTCCAAAATATCCTTAGGTAATGTTTTTTATTTTCGGCATCAGGAGTAAATTAATGCAATCAACTCAGGAGATAAGCAAAGCTGTAAGCTTGCTTGGCTTGCCTCAGGATAACAACTCAACATTCTTGACTGGCCCCCATATGGCCCCTGCTCGCATACGTGAAGCACTGGATTGCGATAGCGCAAATCCGTGGACAGAAACCGGTTTTGATCTCTCCCGTGCCGAATGCCTGCAAGATGCAGGAGATGTGCCTTTGCGGGACAAGTCAGGAGATGAGGCATTTGAGCTGATCCGTTCCTCGATTGCCGGTCTTTTGGAAAAAGGCAATCCGATCTTGTGTCTGGGAGGAGATCACTCCGTCACCCAGCCAGCCGTTATCGCTCATGCACAAGCATATCCAGGTTTGAACATTCTGCATCTGGATGCCCATCCCGACTTGTATGACGATATGAATGGAAATCCTTATAGCCATGCATCTCCCTTTGCCCGTTTGATGGAAACTGGGAGCCTCAATCGCTTGGTACAGGTTGGAATCCGCACATTGAACGGTCACCAACGGGAGCAGGCTAAGCGTTTTGGTGTCGAGATTCACGAAATGCGCGATTTGTCCGGCGTCAACTCTATTGCCTTTGACGGGCACGTTTATCTGTCTTTGGACCTGGATGTGCTGGATCCTGCTTTTGCTCCTGGCGTATCCCATTATGAGCCAGGCGGTTTGGCAACACGTCAGGTGATTGATCTTATCCATTCTTTCAATGGTCGCCTTGTCGGTGCAGACATTGTCGAACTGAACCCGCATCGGGATCCGGGCAACATCACAGCCATGGTTGCGGCCAAACTGGTGAAAGAAATAGCGGGTCGTCTCTTGAAAGACCGATCTTGATATGTGTTGAATATTTCAACCGGCGGAGAGGGGTCTTGACTGGTGGCGGTTTGTTCCTCTTTCCAATGGCTTCCATGTGGATGCATTTGGTCAGCTAGAGCTTGCACATGCAAGCGCGAATGACTCACTATTAGCGATCCGGATGAGCCTGAGGTTTCACTTCAATGAGGTAGCCGTACATAACAAGAATTGACCACCTGTCTTGGTACATCTGTCATTTTGAAATTGCGTGCAACATGAACTCAATTTTTCGAGATATTGACCGATGAGTGTCTGAATATATTTGAAGGAATTGCATTCTATGAGAAATGGAAACGCTCCGCCAGCAGTTGCGCATTTACACACTCCTGCTCTTGCTGATCAGGATATGCTATTCCTTGGTGATTTCATGGGCAGTCAAACGCTCGACCAGAAGTTAGGTTTGATGCAGGATGCCGGGAGCGCTCTGACAGGGCGTCTTTTTCTTGAAAATGGGAATGATAACCTTCAATTGACTAGGACAGCAGTCTCCAACCCGGGTGAAACTCAATGACGCATCCACTTCTCTCAGTTCAGAACATCCATAAGGCTTTTGGATCCTTGGAAGTCCTCAAAGGTATTTCGCTTGATGCCGATCCGGGTGATGTGATTGCGATTCTCGGCTCCTCTGGATCAGGAAAAAGCACCTTCCTGCGCTGTATCAATTTGCTTGAAAAACCCACGGAAGGCAGCATCACACTCGCAAATGAGGAGTTGCACTGCGCTCGAGGGCATGATGGACAATTGCACCCCAAGGATAAGGACCAACTAAAACGCTTCCGTACAAAAATGGGAATGGTCTTTCAGAGTTTCAATCTCTGGCCACATATGAGCGTCCTTGAGAATGTGATTGAAGGCCCAATACAAGTGGAGAACGTTGCCAAAAAAGAAGCGATTGAACGGGCTGAGCACTATCTGGAAGAAGTCGGTGTTTTCGAACGTAAGGACTACATGCCATCGCAGCTTTCAGGCGGACAGCAGCAAAGGGTTGCGATAGCGCGCGCACTTGCAATGGAGCCCGATCTGATTCTGTTTGACGAGCCGACCTCTGCACTCGACCCCGAGCTTGTCGGGGAAGTTCTCAAAGTCATGCAACAATTGGCTGAGGAACACCGAACCATGCTGGTCGTGACCCATGAGATGGGATTTGCACGGGAGGTTAGTTCGCGGGTGGTGTTTTTGGAAAAAGGAACCGTCGAAGCCGATGGGACCCCAAATGAAGTCTTCGATCAGCCAGAACAATATTCAACTCGTTGGGCGGAATTTATTTCGCGCGCGCGGGATTAATCAAACAAAATGGGAGGAACAGAATGAAAAAAATTCTAACTCTGGTCGTCATGGGGGCATCTGCTCTGATGGCAAACCTAGCTCATGCCCAGGACTTTACTATCCGTTGGGGAACGGAGCCGGGCTACAAGCCTTTTACATACAAAAATGCTGAAGGAAAACTGGTTGGCTTCGATATTGATATCGGAGAGGCTATTTGTGCAGAACTCAAGGCAAAATGTGTTTGGGTGGAACAGGATTGGGATGGGCTCATTCCCGCTCTGCAAGCCCGTCGTTTTGATGGCATTCTCGCATCCATGTCAATTACAGAAGAGCGGTCACGCGTGGTTGACTTTACACATCCTTATTACATTGAAACCAGTCAGTTCGTTGGGCCAATTGATAAAAAATATTCAGATGCCGAGGCTCTTTCAGACAAGACTGTTGGTGTGTTGCGGGGCTCCACTCAGGTTGATTTTCTGGCCGCAACCCGTCCAGATCTGACACTGAAAGAATATCCAACCAACGAGGAAACTTGGCTTGACCTGATTGCTGGCCGTATCGATCTGGTCTTTGCCGGGTCAATTGCAACAGAGCTCGGTTTTCTGGTATCCGATGATGGCAAACCGTTTGAGTTGTTTGGCAAGAGCTACAGCGATCCGAAATATTTCGGAAGTGGTGTCGGCATTGCTGTCCGCAAAACAGACAATGAGCTGCGAGACAAAATCTCGAAAGCGATTTTGACCATCCGGGACAATGGTACCTATTCCAAAATCAATGATCGTTACTTCTCTTTTGATGTGTGGGGCAAATAAATGAACAATAGCCCGAGCGTCTCAACGCTCGGGCTTGCTTTCAGATCAAAGGGAGTATCCAGATGGATGTGCTTCTTGAATATCTGCCGTCGGTTATGGGCGGTATTTGGACAACAATTGGGTTGGCATTGGCTTCCGTTATGTTGGCTATTTTTTTTGGTATCGTTGGTGCCAGTTTTAAATTGAGCCGGAATTTGACGTTGCGCACGATAGGGGGCATCTACACAACGGTAATCCGCGGCATTCCGGATCTTGTGCTCATGTTGATTTTGTTTTTTGGCGGACAAATCATGATCAATGAGCTCGGGGATGCAACCGGCCTATGGGGCTATGTCGAAATCAGTCCGTTTCTGGCTGGCGCCTTTACAATTGGCTTTATTTTTGGCGCATACATGACCGAGACTTTCCGCGGTGCCTATCTTGCCATTCCCGCGGGACAGATTGAAGCAGCTCAGGCTCTTGGAATTGTACCCGCTTCCTATTTGCGCAGGATTATTTGGCCACAAATCATTCCGCACGCCTTGCCCAATTTCACCAATAATTGGCTTGTGCTGATGAAGACAACAGCATTGGTCTCAATCATCGGTTTGCAGGATCTGGTCTATAATGCCAATCAGGCAGGACGTGCATCGCGAGAGCCTTTTCTGTTTCTGATGGTGAGTTTTGTTGTCTTCTTAGGCTTGACAATCTTGTCCGATATAGGATTGCGCCGCCTCAGTCGACGATATTCCTCCAGGTAGGGACAGGACAAAGTGGATATCTCTCTTATTGTCGACAATTGGCAACTCTTTGCAGAGGGGCTTTGGAACACGGTTTGGCTGGTTTCCCTGTCATTGCTGATCGGAGGCCTGCTTGCTTTGCCGCTTGCTTTGGCACAGGCCTATCAGATTCCTGTATGGGGGCGTTTATCATTTTGGTTCTCGTATTCGTTTCGTGGCACACCCTTGCTTGTGCAGCTCTATCTTATCTATTACGGGCTGGGCCAATTCGAATTTATTCGAGAATCCTTTCTATGGATTTTCCTGCGCGAGGCTTACATTTGTGCATTGATCGCATTTTCCTTGAATAGCGCGGCCTATGCTTGTGAGATCATCCGGGGGGCGATATGTCAGGTGCCCCAGAATTTGATCGAAACCGCTCATGCAATTGGTATGTCCGATTTTCAAATCATGCGAAGAATTGTTGTGCCGATAGCTTATCGGCGGTCCATTTTCGCCTATAGCAATGAAGTCATTTTCATGCTGCATGGCAGTGTGCTGGCATCAACCATCACGATCATCGATTTGCTTGGTGCAGGACGGAAATTGAATGCAAAATATTATGTTACCTTTGAGGGATTCCTGACAGCAGCTCTTCTCTATATGGCAATTGTATCGCTGATCTCTCTTGCCTTTCGTATGATCGAAAAAAAATATTCAATCGAGCGATGAATTGATGCAGTGAATACTACCATCTTATGACAGCAAATTACACTGGATGATTTTATCAGGATCTGCTCATAGGCTTATACCAACGAGCCTATGGATGCCGGAAAAGCAAAAGAGCGTCATATTATTCAATTTGGTTGTGTTGGACCACTATTTCTCCTTTCATATGACTCAAGCAAAGCAGGAGCTTTTCGGTTATCGATTCATTATAATGACGTTTTTACGTCATTATAATGCGCGTTTTCTATGCAAAATGACGGTATTGCCAATTCCTTTTGTCATGCATTCCCTTCAAAATACTCTGGACGACCTTTCTGACTGGCCGGATATGGCATCAGTTCGTCAAAGCCACTTTTTTAGATTTTTGACGAGGTTTTTATGTCAGCGTTTGAAACAGCTCCTCCGTCTCTTTCAACAGATATGATTAGCGGTCTTGCTGCGTCTCTCTATTCCCTGTCCGGTTCCTGGAAATCTCTGGTGAGTGAGCGTGATCAGAACCTGCGTCTGGATGCGGAAGGATCGAACGATCGCTATGTGCTGAAAATCTCCAATGCCGATGAAGACCGTGCATTGGTGGACCTGCAATGTGCCTGCCTCTCTCATATGGCGCTTTGTGCGCCAGAGCTGGCTTTGCCGCGTCTGATCAAGACAAAGGATGGCAAAGAGATTGGCCAGACGGGTCTCGCCAATGGTAAAGCAGATCACATGCTGCGTCTGGTGAGCTATCTTGATGGCACCACCTATGCCGATATGCCTAAGTCGACTTCGTTGCGCCGTGCGCTTGGCTCATTCATGGGATATTTCTCCCGCGCCATGTCAGCCTTTGGTCATCCGGCAGCGCATCAGCCGGACTTCCTCTGGAACCTCGATAATGTCGATGGCTGCCGTGCTTTTGTTGCAGATATTGCTGATGCTGAAAACCGCGCCATGGTCGAGCGGTTCTTTGATCGCTATGACAAGATTGTTCGTCCGATCTTTCCCAAGCTGCGCGGAGCGGTCATCCATCATGATGCCAATGATTATAATCTCATCGTCAATCAGGATGAGAGCTGTGAGCATGGATATGCCATTGGCCTGATCGATTTTGGCGACATGGCCTATTCCCGTCAGGTCAATGAATTGGCTGTCACACTTGCCTATGCCCTGATGGATGGTAAGGATCTGATTAGCGAAGGATCGGAAATCATCGCTAGCTATTGCGAACAGTTCGATCTGACGGATGAAGAATTCACCGCACTTCCCATTCAGCTTGCCATGCGTTTGGTCATGTCGGTCTGTATCAGCTCCAACCGTGCCAAAGATTTCCAAGATAATGACTATCTCACCATCAGTCAGAAATCGGCCTTCGACCTGCTGGCTCGTCTCGACAAGCTGAACCCGCATTTTCTGACCGCAGCCTGGCGTAAAGCCACCGGCAAGCCGGCCACCCCCAATGCGGCCAAGGTCATCGACTGGCTGCAAAGCCAACAGGGCAGCTTTGCCAATATCTTTGAAGAAGATCTCAATCGCTTGCCGCGCATGATCGTGTCCATGGCAGATGGGGCCAAGGGCAATGAATTGCTGGCAGATGGCAACAAGCATTGGGACTTCATCAAGGATGAGATGAAGGAGCAGGGGGCCGAGTTTGCCATTGGTCTCTATGCAGAGGACCGGGCTTGCTATCGCACCCCAGCTTTCAAGGCATCGGAAGGCGATGCCTATCGCTCTATCCATCTTGGCTTTGATATCTTTTTGGAAGCCGGAACTCCCATCCATGCACCATTGGACGGGGAAGTGGTTTCCATCGTCAATAACGAGATCTATCTCGATTATGGTCCGACCTTGATTTTGAAGCATGAAGCGGGTGAGACCGGTGAAATCTTCTATACGCTCTATGGCCATCTGGCCCTGGAAACCATGGATCTGGTGAAAGCCGGTGACAAGGTAAACGCTGGTCAGAAGATCGGCTATCTTGGTGCAGCCGAGGTCAATGTCGGTTGGGCGCCTCATCTGCATTTGCAGATCATGACGGATCTGCTGGGGGAGCATGGAAATTTCTATGGTGCCGGTGAGCCGCATCTGATGCATGTCTGGGGCGATATCAGCCCCGATCCCAATCTGCTCTTTGGGTTCCATGAAACCAGCTTTGATATGGAACAGAGCCAACCAAAGGATTTGCTCCTACGCCGCAGAGATACCATCGGGCCATCCCTCAGTCTGTCTTACAAGAACCCGGTCAAGATGGTGGGCGGTAAAGGGCCTTATCTGATCGATCATACGGGTCGTCACTATCTGGATCTAGTCAATAATATCTGCCATGTCGGCCATTGCCATCCGCAGGTGGTCAAGGCCATCAGTGAGCAAGCAGCGCGGCTGAACACCAATACCCGCTATCTGCATGACAATATCCTGAATTATGCCGAGCGCCTGACGGCTACTCTGCCAGACCCGCTTTCCGTTTGCTATTTCACCTGTTCCGGGTCCGAGGCCAATGAGCTGGCCATGCGCATTGCCCGCACGGTGACTGGCAACAGCGATATGATCTGTCTCGATTGGGCCTATCATGGCAACAGCGCGGCCAATATTGCTATCAGCCCTTACAAGTTCAATCGCACGGGTGGTGCTGGCTGTCCGCAGAGTACCCAGATTGCCCAGATGCCCGATCCCTATCGTGGCGAATTCAAGGGCTATGGCATTGATGCGTCCAAAGCTTATACCAAATCCGTGGCTGAGAAGATCTCAATCATTCGAGCCAAAGGCCATGAAGGACCCGCTGCTTTTATTGCTGAGAGCATGCTGGGCTGTGGCGGCCAGATAGTCTTGCCCAATGGCTATCTGGCCGAGGCTTACAAACATGTGCGCGCTACTGGTGGGCTTTGCATTGCCGACGAAGTGCAAGTGGGTTTTGGCCGCGATGGCGAGCATATGTGGGCATTTGAGCACCAAAATGTTGTCCCGGATATCGTGGTGTTGGGCAAACCCATCGGCAATGGCCATCCAATGGCAGCTGTGGTCACAACACCAGAGATCGCAGCGGCCTTTGCCAATGGTATGGAATATTTCAATTCCTTTGGCGGCAATCCGGTCTCCTGCGCCGTCGGCATGGCTGTGCTGGATGTGATCGAGAGCGAAGGTCTGCAGCAAAATGCTTATGAGATAGGGCAGTTCCTGCGTGATGGCTTCAAAGATATGGCCACGCGATACCCGCTCATTGGCGATGTCCGTGGTCGTGGTCTCTTCATCGGTGTTGAGCTGGTCAAGGATCACGAGACGTTGGACCCGGCCACCAAACAGGCCGCTCAAATCACCAATATCCTGCGTGACAATTCTATCCTCATGTCGACCGATGGACCGCTGGACAATGTGCTGAAGATCAAGCCGCCAATCATCCATTCAAAGGACCATGCACAAGAAGTCCTGATCAAAACAGAAGCCGCCTTCAAGGCGATCCAATAAAATCACCATCCAATTTATCTCAGAAATTATGCCGTTGGTATTATGAGGTGGATTGGGCAAATTGATTAGGGTTTGTTTCTAAACATATTTTTGTCCGAAAACCGCACGCACTTTTCGGAAATATGCTCTAGATCCTGATCTTGCCAGGTATCGCGTTTGCGATAGAGGGTGGAGGGGCTCATATCCAGACTTTTGGCCGCTTTTGGCAGCGAGCCGTCATGCAGCGTGATCACCGCTTCCAAAATTTCTCTTTCAATCTCGCAATAGGATTTTGACAGATCAATCTGCAAACAGGGGGCGGTTGTGCTCAGGCCCTGCTCATGGCTGGAGGGCACAAGTGCATGATCATCCTGATGGGCATGGCCACTATGATTTGCCCCTTCCTGACCGAGCGGCAAGCTCTGCAACAGGGCGGCAGAGAGGATGGGCGCGTCATGAATGACGATGGCCGAATGGATCAGATTTTCCAATTGGCGCACATTGCCCGGCCAGCTATGGCGCAAAAGCCATGATTTTGCGCTGTCATCCAGCGTCCTTTTAGTGCGGCTTTCCTGTTTGCAGGCTTTTTTGAGAAAGAAATCAGCCAGCTCCAGAATATCCTCGCCGCGCTCGCGCAAAGCGGGCAGGGCGATGGCCAGAATATGCAAACGATAATAGAGATCTTCACGAAATCGCCCGGCGGCGACTTCTTGCAAGGGAATGCGATTGGTTGCGCAAATGACGCGAATGTCAACGCACTGGACCTTATCATCCCCCACCCGTTGCACCTGAGAGCTTTGCAAAAAGCGCAGCAATTTGGACTGAAGGGCAACGTCCATTTCGCAAATTTCATCGAGAAATAATGTCCCGCCATTGGCTGATAGCACGGCGCCCATTCGATCGCTTGTTGCTCCGCTAAAGGCGCCTTTTTTATGGCCGAATAATTCCGATTCAATCAACTCGCTTGGAATGGCCGCACAATTGAGCGCAATGAAAGGCCCATCAGAGCGGTTGCTTTCTGCATGAATGGCATGAGCACAAATTTCCTTGCCTGTGCCGCTTTCGCCAGTGATGAAAACAAAAGCCTTGGATTTGGCGATATTGGGGATCATCTTATAAATGGCTTGCATGGCAGGGCCAGAGCCGACAAAGCCAGATCCTTCAAAGGGCTTTGTCTCTGTTTTTGTTGATTTTCTTTGGTGATCTGACACAGAGTTGGCCATTGTATCGGCTGTCTCAGTGGTTCCAGTTGCGCGGACAGAATTGACTTCCAGCGCATTTTTGATGCTCTCAAGCAATCGCTCTTGCGAGACCGGTTTCATCAAAAAATCATAAGCGCCCAGTCGCATGGCTTCTGTCGCGATATTAATCGAGCCATGGGCGGTAATCATGATGGTGGTAAGCGCGCAGCCTTGTTGCGACAGGGCTTTGAGAAGATCGCAACCTGTCATATCGGGCAATTGAAGGTCCAGCAACATAACATCATAGGGTCTGTCATGAATGGCATGTATGGCTTCTTGGCCGGTGGCGACAATGGTAGAGGAGAGGCCAGCCTTTGCCAATTGCACCTGATAGAGGGTTGCAAGAGACGGCGTGTCTTCGACAATCAGGATAGATGCGGTCATATCAGTCCTCTTCCTTTTTTTCAGTCTCGATCCATTCGCCCAACTCAAGATCCAGCGCTTCAAAGACTTGGCGCAAAGCGGCATGGGTTGGGGCAAAATGCTTTTCAATCTGATCCATGGCAGAGATCAGGCTTTGTTGCTGCTCATGATCAGGCTTTGCGCGGGTGAGATTGGCAATCTTGCAAGTCGGAATGCTCAATTTTCTCATGCCAAAAGTGTCTGTCAGCCCTTTTAGGATATGAGAGGCTCTGTGCATCTGCTCCCAATCCTCGGCTTGCCAGCCAGATTTCAGCTTGTTCATATTGTCTGTCAGATCATTGAGGCAGGTTGTAGCAAGCTTATGCGCCAATTCTAACGGGATATCATCAAACATGGGCGACAGGACGCCCTGATCCAGCATATCCAGCACAGTCTGATCTTTCTGCGGGGACGCTTGCGTTTCAGCCCTTTGTGGTTGATCCAAGAGGCTGCAAAGCATTTGGAACAAATGGCTCTTACGTGTGGGTTTGGAGAGGATTGCATCAAATCCTGCTTGTAAAAACCCTACGCGCTCTTCCTCTTGGCCATAGGCTGTGAAGGCAAGGATCGGACAATGCTGATAGTCTTTGATCTGGCGGATATGACCAACGGCCTCAATGCCATCCATGATGGGCATGGAAATATCCAAAATGATAAGATCATACTCCTTGTGCCGCCGGGCCTGCTCAACGGCGTGCAGGCCATTGGCCACCTCTGTCACCATCATGCCAAATTGTTTTAAAGAGGCACCAAGCACCTGGCGGTTTGTTTCATTATCCTCGGCCAACAATACCGACAGGCCCTCGAAGCGCTGATCCAGAGCCGCTTCATCAGGGCGTTGCAGACTGGCAGAAGGTTTTTTTGCGTCTGTCAATGGCAGCTCAGGGGGCAGCTCAGGGGGTAGCTCAAGGGGCAGCTCAAGGGTAAAGAGACTGCCTTTGCCCTGCTCGCTGGCGACTTTTAAGGTGCCATCCATCAAATCGGCCAGACTTTTGGTGATGGACAAGCCAAGCCCTGAGCCATCGGTCTCTCGATGGTGAGAGGGATCGAGCATATTGAAATGCTCAAAGATATGGCCAATGTCCTGAGCTTTGATGCCAATGCCGCTATCTTCGACATGAAAACACAGCGTGTCCGGCGTCAGGCAAGGGCCAATGCGCAAGGCTACATGGCCCTCTTTGGTGAATTTGATCGCATTGCCGAGCAGATTGAGCAAGATCTGGCGCAGGCGCATATCATCATAAAAAACAAAGGGCGGCACAACAGGATCAATCTCAATGCAAGCCTCAAGGCCTTTTTTCTCAAGGCTTGGTCGCACCAGATCCATGGTTTTTTTTATGAAAGGCCGCAGCTCAAAGGCTCTTTCTTTCAAGGCAACCTTGCCCGCTTCCAGACGTGAATAATCAAGGATGGAATTGAGCAAGTCGCTCAAGGCCACAGCGCTATCAAGGGCGGTGACAGATTTGCGATGCATCTGGGGATCGGAAATCTCGCTTTCCAGCATTTCCAGCAATCCCAAAAGGCCATTTAAGGGGGTGCGTATTTCATGGCTCATAATGGCTAAAAAGACCGCTTTTGCTTTTGCCGCTTCTTCTGCTGCTGCTTTTGCCTCTTCGAGCGCTGTTTGTTGGGCCAGAGCATCCGTGATATCGCGCATATAGGCGATGAACAGCTCTCCGGCGCTGCTTTGCGCTGGATTAATGGCCAATTCCAGCGTAATTTCCCGACCATCCTTGCAAAGACCCGGAACTGTGATGCGCTGCCCCAAAACCGGGCCGTGGCCCGTTTTGCGATAGAGATCCATACCTTTGTGATGAGCGTCGCGCAAATGAGCGGGGATGATCAGCTCGGCCATAGGCTGGCCGATGCTTTCTTGCGGCTCAAAGCCAAATATCTTGCTGGCGGCGTCGTTAAATTCGCAAATCACCCCCTGATCATCAATGACCACAATGCCATCAAGAGCCGATTCCATGGTAGCGCGCAATTGGCTTTCGCGTTCTGCCAAGGCCTGTTCGCGCTGTTTCAATTCGGTGATATCAATCCTGAAGCCGACAATCTGGCCTTTTTCGGTTTTTTGTTCAAAAACACGCAGCCAGCGGCCATCATTCAAGCGCTGCTCAATGGGGCCGCGCGGGTGATAATGCTCCTGCATCCGCTGCTCGATCCAGCCGTTGGGATCGTCAAGAGCTTCAGGATATTGCCCCCGCTCCACGCCTTTGCGAATGATGTCCTTGAATTTGGCACCGGGCTTGATGAGATCGGCGCTGGCCGCGTAAATTTCGCGATATTTGTCATTGCATAAAACCAGACGATCCTTTTTGTCATAAAGAACAAAGCCATCGGGCAGGGAGGCAATTGCATCGGACAAATAGCCCTCGACTTGTAACAACCGCTCGGTTGCCTTTTGAAGCTCTATTGATTGGATCTGTGTCTCATGCAGGGTGTCTTGCAATCTTTCAATAGCGCGTCGATTGCGCGCAAAAAACAAAGAAGCGAGACCAAGAGAAGCCGCCAATATCAAAAGATAGACAAAGAGCAGGGGCATCATGCGCTTTAAAACCGGAATGATATCCTGTTCGGACAGGATGGAGACGGTTTGTATGCCGCGCACATCGCCTATTTTCCAATCTCGCCGGGTGGAGTGGGGATGGCTGTTATGGCAGGCAACACAGTCGGATTTCATAACGATTTTTTGGGCATAATCCAGACGGTGCTGCCCGTTATCCAGCGCCCGACTTTCGAAATAATCGGAGGATTCCCCCAAATTCTGCCCCTGTTCAATGGCGCTCAAGGCCCGCTCTTTGAAAGGCGACAGGCTTTTGGGCGCACGATTGGAGAAGGGATAGCGGCTGACCATTTCAAAAACCGGATGATCCTGTTGAGCGGTCAGAAATTTCGACAATTCAATGGTTAGTGTTGCAGGCAGGGGCAGACTGTTTGGTGTGTGTTTGAAAGCATGGGAAAATGTGATGGGCGCATCTTGCTCTTTCAGTCGGGCAACAATTTCCTGACTGTAGAAATGGCGAAAAGCCGTCATCATGCTGGAATAGGAGCGCGCGGATTGCAACAAGGTTGCCAGACGTTCTTTGCGGCCAAAATCATAAGCAAAATAGATAAGCGTAAACCCGACCAGCAAGCCAATGCCCAATAACAGGCTCAAACGCAGTGTGATCTGCTCTTTTTGCATCAGTCCTCCTGTTTCTTTTCCCCATCATTATCGGCGATATTGAATACCAAAAGAATAATGCAGCCTTTTTCTATACCTAGAGTTTTATTGCTTGCATGATAGGAAAATCCGCTTTGCATTTGGCAATGATTCCTTTCGCAAAACGCAATCAGGATGTTGCAATAGAGTGTATGAAGAATTTAAGATATTGAAATAATTCAATAAAAATCATGGCATGGAGTTTGATTGATCTGGCAAAGGAGACAATTTCGGAGATCGCCATGTATATGCCAAATGCGCAATTTAAGTCATCTTTTGTTAAGAAAGAAACCATCCTTTCCTTAAAACCCCTCTCGTCAATCAGTGTCATCGGGCTTGGCTATGTGGGCTTGGTTTCCACCGCCTGTTTGTCCCAAATGGGGCATGATGTGATTGGTGTGGATGTGTGTGAGGACAAGCTCAACCAGCTTGCCAAAGGGCTCAGTCCGATTGTTGAACCGGGACTGGATGACTTGTTGAAAGAGGGCTTGAAACAAAAGCGTATCAGTGCCAGTGCGGATCTTTGTGAGGCGATTAGACGAAGCGAGGTCAGCTTCATTTCGGTCAATACCCCGACAAAGGACAATGGCGGGTGCGATTGCTCTTCGCTTACCCTTGTTGCCAAAGAGTTGGGCGCTGCCTTGCAACAAAAAGACGACTATCATGTGATTGTTATGCGCTGCTCGGTGCCGCCCGGCACAACCAAAGAGCATTTCATCCCGATTGTGGAGCATGTATCGGGAAAGAGAGAGGGCAGGGACTTTGGTGTTTGCTTCAATCCCGAATTTTTGCGCGAAAGCACCGCCATTGCCGACTTTAACGATCCACCCAAGACAGTGATTGGCGCCACCCATGCAAAAGCGGCGCAAAAGCTGGCCGCAATCCTTGCGCCCATTGATGATGCACCCATCCTGACCGATATCGAAACCGCAGAAATGGTCAAGTATGTCGACAATGTCTGGCACGCGGCCAAAGTCTGTTTTGGCAATGAGATTGGCCGTCTATGTCAGGCCGTGGGCGTGGATGGCTGGGACGTGATGGAGCATTTCAGCCGCGATACGGTGCTCAATATTTCCCCCCAATATCTAAAACCCGGTTTTGCCTATGGCGGTTCCTGTTTGCCCAAGGAAGTGCGCGCCATGCGCCAGATGGGGGCGCAATATGACGTATCGCTGCCGTTGATTGACAGTCTTGGAACATCCAACCGGGCGCAAATTCAACGCGCTTATGAGCTGACAAAAAGGGTTGGGGCAAAAGTTGTTGGCCTGTGTGGCATCACCTTCAAGCCCGATACCAATGATTTGCGCGAAAGCCCGATGCTTGATCTTGCCGGAATGCTGTTAAATGACGGCATCGAAATTCTGGTCGATGATCCCATCTATTGTTGCGAAAGCAAAATGAGCGCGCAGGTCAGGCAACTCAGATCTCACTATTCTGCTTATGCCGATATTGTCGAGCGCCTGACCTTTCGCTTGCAACCGGACCAAGCGCGTTTCTTGGCACACAGTGAGGCCTTGATCACCGCGCATAACAGCCCATATTGGCGCAAACGTTTGCAAGGGCATGTCAAAAATCATCATGTCATTGATCTAGCGCGCTTGTTCCGCTCGCCCCCAAGCGCCCGCAGCTATCATGGCATTGGATGGTAGAAGTGATCTTTGCTGACTGCCTTTCTATAGTCAGGCAGTCACAGACTATAACGAAGATGATTTGGCCCATATGACTGCTTCCTCCCAAACCATCCGTCATGGTACTCTCATAGTCGGTCTGAAAAGAAGGAGAGGGTCGGATATGCGGCCTAAAAGTCTCATCAAGAGACTTTTAAATTAGAGCCTTTGTTTCTAAGCATATTTCTGTCCGAAAACCGCACACACTTTTCGAAAAATATGCTTTAAGGCTTGAGGATGGCCATATGGACTTTCCCGCTCCTATGGATATCAAGGCTATTTATCATATTGCTGGGACAGGGCTTTTGGAAATTGAGCTATTGGCTCAAAGCGAGCGGGGGAGCCTTTGCAATTTGGCAAGCCATATTTATTCCAATCTTGGCGGGTAGGCGCAAATCTTAAGCGATGAATTACAAAGTCATGCCAAGTGCTATTTGCCGATCTCATCACCGATCCGTTATCGGGTTTGGGCAGGGCCAAAAAACAAGCGGCATCGCTTTGAAGGCACAGGACTGGCCAGATGTCCCCAATCATCCCAATTTCCCCTCCATTCTTCTAAAGGCCGGAGAGATCTATCGCTGGATCACGATCTATCAGTTTGACTGTCTTTAAAGGGTCGTGGGTCTATGTCCTAGTCTTGCAAAGACAGGATGCTGGTACCGATGCGGATTTGGCTGTTCAGCGCAAGGGGCGTGAATTTATCAGACGGGATTTTGGTAGAGCCAAGGAAGGTGCCATTGCGCGAACCCTGTTTGCCGCGTGGATGCCCATCGACAATATAATAGTGTCCGTTATTGAAGCCGATGACACATTGGAAGGGGGCAATGGCGGGGTCCTTATTCAGGACAAGATCAGCGTGAGCGGGGTCCGTGCCGATGATAAAAATGTTCTCAATGGCAAAATGGCGACCAGACGCAAGTGCCACACTGATACCAGCATGGGGGCCAGAGAGCACGCTGACCCTTGGCTGGGGGCTTTTTTGCCCTTTTGGTTTTTTGGCCTTTGACCTTTGGCTCGCTACCTGACCCAGCCAGTCGGAATGCAAACCACCATCGGGATGTTTGTTATAATAGGCAAGGCTATTGGGTCTGAGAATATGTCCTATGCCAAAGCTTGCAGAGACAAACCGCCTTATCCGTGTTGTGAAAGTCGGGGATCTGGCGCTGTGGTGTTGGCGCACTGATAGCCCCATGCAAAGACGCCCGATGGAATAGCCTGCGGCCAGAATCTCGGTAACGAACAGATGCAACAAAGCCGCCACGGGCAGGGTCAGGACCCAAGGATATTGCCGCAAGAATGAGCCAAGATAGTGGACGAGATCTGACGAGGACATCCAAAGGGACAGGCAGAGGATGACTAGGCCGTCAATGGCAAAAGCGGCCATGGACAGACGCGCCAATTGTGTCTCGAATTTGTCAGTCATCGATCAGGCCACTTCCATGATAATAAAACAGCCCGACACAGCGGCCAGTCCAGAAAAAGCAAGCAAGATATTGGTGCGTTGGGATCGGAGTTCAAAATCCTGTTCGGCGGCACTTTTGAAGACATATTTCGTCACAAAGGCAGCCAGCGCAAAGGATAAGACGCTCAGGCCCGCCACGGCGGGGGATTTTCTGGAAATCTCAAGCGCAAAAATCCATTTCACGCAAGCCGAGAGGAAAAAGGCGCTCAGAAAAGTCGCGCAATAGCATAGTAAAATCATAATCTCGCGCCGAGAGCGGGTGAGACGTTTGTAAAGATTGGCAAAGGTCCATGAGAGCGACAGGGTGACGATAAAAAGCGTAATGATACGCATATGAAAATTGGCCACAAAAAAGGACAGATAGCCATTATAGCCTGAATTGAACAGCGCGCTTGGAACCGTCAGGACTGCGGGCACAGCTGCCCCCAGATTGCGCACAATATCATAGAGACTATAAGTGGTTTTGAGCGGATTTTCCAAAGCATTTTCAAGGCTATTGAAGATTTCATCCGAAGTGTTTTTACGCAAATGGCGAAATTTTAAATGACGAAAAAGCCCTTTGAAACGCGATGGCTGTGCAACGGATGCAGAGGGCGCTGCATGCCTTTGTCTTTGCCTGTTTCGTTGATGTCTGTTTGCGCTCATAACCTTGCCTAAAAGCAGCTGACTTGTGCCGAACCATTGGGATTGTTCAGATCAATGGCGCATTGTTCGGAATTTTGGGCAATCTGGAAGCTACCTTCGCGTCTGACATCTTTCCAGTCTTTTTTCAGCTTGGCCTTTTGAACATAGACATAGCTGAATTTGTAGCTGCCACGCACGCACGAGCCGAGAATATTGGCCGAATTGTTGCCATGGGACATGACCATGACCCCTTCCGGCCCCTCCATATTATAATGGCTGATGGGGGCTTCGCCTTCCGGGAAGCGCAGCTCGACATAGAGATTTTCATGGCAAGCCTCTCCGGCATCAACGCTTTCAAAGCCTGTCAATCCTGCAAGCTCAGAGCCGGCCTGTTGCACGCCCTCTTGCGCCCTGTCGGCCATTTGTGTGGGGGCTGGCTCTTTATGATCGCCCACCAGTTTGGAGAGAATAATCGCCCGCTCATTGGCCTGCCCGATCCATGTGCGGGCATCTTGGGATGTGGGCAAATCATCGCGGGTATTGAGGATCACAGCCTCTGCGTCTTCTTCGCCTTTATAGGCAATGCGCACCCATTTGTCTGAGAGCTGATGCGGGGTAATGCTGATGTTGTTGATGGAGCCAACCAGAGTGACAGGTTGAGCTTTGGCTGGGTCTTTGACTTGCAATTCTATTTTGCCATCCGGCAGCAATTTTGCATCCTGCACGGCGCTTTGGCTGCCATAGTCGAGGAAATTTTGTTTGAATTGTGCAAATTGTGATTGCGCGAGGCTATATTCGGCAATTTTGGGCGTTGTGACAACCGGTACGACGCTCTTATTGATCAGGCCGTCAATTTTGGTCAGCTTGGTCAGGCGCTGATAACCTGCCTGATCGGCCTGCACGAATAGGGTGTGGCGCTGTTCGGCTGTCAGCATCCCGGTGGCGACCGCCCCCAAAGAGGTCTGGAAGGTCTTGACCGCCGCTCTTGTTCCGCGGCCAAAGTCGCCATCAATGCGTTTTTTATAAAAGCCCAATGCTTTCAGCGCCCCTTGCATGTCTTTGACATCTTCCTTGACGCGGGCATTGATCTGGCGGCGGCTTTTCTTGGACAATTTGCGGTCTGGCGAGGCCAAAATCCGCCTTTTGTTGCATGTTACACAGCCCGCCCAATGCATTTCGCGGCCATATTTTCTGGCCATATCCTGACGCAGGACTTCTGGTGCTGCGGCCAGCACAACACCTACAATGGCCGCCACCGGGGAATTGTCCAAAATGCCGTAAGTGGCCAATCCAAGACCCATGACCTGCAAGGCTTTCTTGCCACCACCGCCTGAAAAGGTTTTCTTCATTTGCTTGCCAACATTGCCGAAATCCTTTTTCAGTTTCTTGCCAATGTCGAAGCTATGGGCCGGTTCGGGAACAATCAGAGCGCTCGTTGACAAAATTGCCAGCGCTGATGCGGTGATGACCATGGATTTTTTTGAAAATGCTAACATTATGCCGATCTCCGAAAGACTTTAAATCTGTTTTGAAAGAGTAAGATCAATGCTGCCAAAGCTGATCGTATTGATATTTTCCAGCGAGCAAGCGCTCGGACCAACGCTGCACCCGTCAATATAGGTGCCGTTGGAGGAGCCAAGATCCTTGATGCTCAATTGTCCGGTCTGATCTGTGCCAATCACCGCATGAGAGCGCGAAATGGCATCGTCATCCAAAATGATGTCATTCTCCTGATCGCGTCCAATATAGCGAAGGGCGGTGAAGCCGTCGGTATCCATTTGTATCTGTTGCGTGCTGTGGCTGGGAATATGATGCTGAATAAGCCGCCCCTTGTGATCAAAGCCGGACAGCAGCCAGCTATAGGGGGCGTCACTTGTCCGCTCATTGGTCAGATTGGCGCGGGTGAACTCAAACAAGAGAGCGACAGAGCCAAAGGTGATGATATCGCCCGATCGCAGCTCTGTGTCTTGCTCGGCGGGCACTTTTTGGCCATTGACCAAGGTGCCATTGGTGGAGGATAAATCCCGCAATCTTACCCTGTTGCCCGTCAGATCCAGCCGGGCATGGCGTCTGGAAATAGAGATATCATTGATGGCAAAATCAACTTGCGTGTCCTCTCGCCCGATAGAAAGGCTTGAAGGGCCTCCAGATAAAAAGGCGGATAAATCATAATGCATATCTGAGGCTTGATCGGTGAAACGCATCCGATTGCTCAAAGAAGTCCCGTTTGGATGATGGGCAGGGGACACATAATGATCCATCGTCATATCGCCGCCAGAGCCCAGCAGCTGATCAAGGGGATTGATGGCTTGCCCATTGCCTTGCTGCGCGGGATGGGGCACCGCGCCAAACAGGGCGGGATTGAAAGCCAGAAGAAGCGCAACAAAGCCACTGGCCAATGCCAGTGTGATAGCGCCCCCCAATATGATCATTTCTGACTGATCAAGCCCGGAGACACATTGACCCCCAGTGGCAGAATAGCGGATTTCATGGGTGCGTAAGGCTGATACGACCTCGCGGATATGGACCGAAAAGCCGATATCGCCGGGGCTGGTCACCTGAACCCTGCCGCCATTACGCCCTGCCCGGAGCAAATCCTTGGCTGTGAAACTGCTGGTCAATGTTATGGTATTGACGCCAATCACCCGCCCGCATTGATCAAAAAGCGGGCCACCGGAATTGCCTGAATTGATGTTGGCGCTGTGCTGGATCATCAGGCGCTTTGCTGAGGGCAAAAGACGCTGAATGCTGCCTTTGGTCACCGTTGGATCCATGAAGGCATTGTCTCTGTTCAATTTGTCCAGCGCTTTGGGGCTGATGGCATTGGCAAAACGGTCCACCACGCCCGGAAAGCCAACGGCGATCACTTCCGAGGCTTTTTCCAGATCGCTCTTGCCAATATCGGCCAGCGTAAGAGAAGGGCCTTGCAAGGATGTCTCGGTTTTCAAAATCGCCAGATCCTGATCCGCACTATACCAGATCAGCCTTGCCATAGAGCCATTGAGCGTATCGTCATTTTTGTTGGCAACGAACAAGGCCCTGCTATTTTCGATCACATGATAATTGGTCACGATATAGCCTGGATCAGAGATTTTGAAACCGGTGCCAAGGCTCGTCCCGCGGGCATGTGAGGCCAAAATGCGATAGACCCCCTCTTCGTAAGGTTTGGATTTTAGAAAGCTGAGCAAGAGAAAAATAGAGAGAAGTGACAGGCAAAGGGCACAGACAAAACAGGTCAGTTGCCAGCCTTTTGGGGAAATGGGATGTCCTGCTCTTATCACTGGATCAACCTTTAAGTGCTCAACAAAATAGAAATATTAAAAAAGAATTACAATCTTTGAGGGCAATTGCAATGGCAAGATTGGCTGAAACCATACTTTTTAAGGCTTTCCACCCCTAGATGTGTGTAGAGGCTGCTTTGTCAGGCTTTTGGGAATTCTGTCTTGATTTTTGGGGTGAATACACCCTAAAGTTTTACAATTCATGCTATAATCATATCGAATTGACAATGAAGAATAGAAACGCTTTGGCAGCAGGTACCATGCTGCAGCAATACCGAATTGATGAGGTGATAGGGCAGGGTGGCTTTGGCATCACCTATCTTGCCTTCGATACTGACTTGCAGCGCAAGGTGGCGATCAAGGAATGTTATCCGCGAGATTTCGTTCAGCGTGAGGGAACGCGGGTTGTCACCACCAGCCCCGATATGGTGGCCGATTTTGACTGGGCGCTTGGCAAATTTGTTGATGAAGCCACAACATTGGCGCGTTTCAAACATTCTGGCATTGTGCAGGTTCTGCAAATTATTAAAGACGAGAATGAAAGCGCCTATATGGTGCTGGAATTTGTTGAAGGGCAGGCATTTGGCGCATGGCTGAAACAGCATAAGGGGACTATGAGCGAAGCGCGCCTCAAACATGTCATCACCCCGATTTTCAATGCGCTTGAGATTGTGCATCACAAAGATATTGTGCATCGTGATATTGCGCCAGATAATATTTTCATTCGGCCCAATGGGGAAGCGGTGTTGCTGGATTTTGGCACCGCCAAACAAAGCATTGCCCTGCATACCCGCACCATGAATCTTGTGGTCAAGGATGGTTATTCGGCCCCCGAACAATATTATGCCGAGACCAAACGCCAAGGCCCATGGACCGATATTTATGCGCTTGCCGCCATGCTCTATGAGGCGGTTGCAGGTAAGCGTCCGCTGACCTCTGTTGAGCGGCAGGATGCGGTGCTCAATGACGAAGACGATCCCTTACCCCATCTTGCCAGCCTTGGGCATGAGGGGGAGGGTTATTCGCGCGCTTTTCTGGATGCGATCATGCTGGGCTTGCAACCCAAAGCCAGCCAGCGGCCTCAAAGTCTTGAGGAATGGCGCAAAATTCTTTTGCCTGATGATGGGGCGGCAGATCTGGCGGCATCTGAATATGATGGGCAAGAGGATGTGCGCACGCAAGTTTTGTCCGCTCAGGCTGCTGCCGCGATATCAGGACAAGAGGAGGGCTTGGCATCAAAGGCTGCTGCGCCCTCGCCACGCGGCAAGGGCTTTGCCATTGTCACAGCCAGTGTGGTTGGGGCGGCACTTTTAGTGGGTGGGGCATTTTGGGCTTTGCAAGGACAAAACAATACCGAGCCGGAGCAACAGATCAGTAAAAGGCTTCCCGAACCCGATAAAAAAGATCCGACCCAAGAGGCTTTGCAGGCACAACAGGCAGAGTTGCAAAGACGCGAGACAAAAGACTGGCAGGAAGCCCGGCTGGATGACACGCTGGGGGGCTATCAAAGCTTTTTACGATCCTATCCGCAAACCGCGCACATGCTTGAATTGCAGCAGGCCCTTGCCAAATTGTCCGATCCATGGGCAAAAACCATCAGCTCTGGTAAGTTGGAACATGCCAGAGCCGTAGCCGCCAATGAAGATGTGATTGCCATTGCCGGAGAGGCCTTTGATGTCAGCTTGGGGCGTCAGGGACTGATCCATTTGATCTCGCATAGCGGCAAGGAGAAATGGCGAGCTGAATTTGGCAAATCCGGCTATGACAGCTTTCGCGATATTTTGATTACGGAGAGCGGAGATATTGTCGCGGTTGGCTTTTCAAGGCCTGACGGCTCGGCCAGATCGTCTGCAATGATTGTGGGCTATTCGCCCCTTGGCCAGATCAAATGGTCGCTCGATATGGGAAGTGGCACCCATAATGAGCTGAAATCCATTGCGCAATTGCCGGGAGGCGATTTGATTGCTTCGGGCTCAATTTATGCCGGAGCCAGACAGCGCAAGGATGGCTGGCTGGTGCGTCTGGATACCGCTGGCCGGGTTTTGTTTGACAAATCATTTGGTGGACCGGGCAATGATGAATTTAATGATCTGCAAGTGTTGCCGACCGGTGACTTGGCCGTTGTTGGCAGCAATCAGAAGCCGGGGCGCAATGATGAAGAATTCTGGACCCTGAAACTCTCTGCCGATGGCAAGCTTTTGTGGGAGAATAGTGCCGGTGGTTCCAAGTCTGATTATTTGCAATCGGCCAGTGTGCGCCCGGATGGGCAATTTTATGCTGTGGGAGACACCAATAGCCTTGGTTCCGGTTCGGTTGACGGCATGGTGATGCGCATTTCGCGTGATAACAGGATGCATCCCAAATCAATCATTGCCAAGAGCGATGATTATCTCACCGCCATTTCTGCAACGCCTCAAGGAAAAGTGCTTGTTGCCGGTTATACCGCGTCCAAGGCGACAGGCCATAGTGATGGTTGGGTGAGCCAATATGATGCCGATTTAAAGACGGTGGAATGGGAACGGGTGATTGGCGATGCAAAAAGCGAACAGATTGAAGCCATAGATGTGCTGGCCGATGGAACAATTGTAGCGGTGGGCGCAAAATTGGTGCCCGGTCAGGGCAGCGCCGGCTTTTGGGTCGTGAAATTGGGACAGGACGGGCACTATATCGCTCGCTCCCATCACTGACAGAGAAGAGGAGACCTGTGTCAGACAAAAATTTGGCACAGGAGAATGACAATGGGTCAGGATATTTCAATGATTTTTTATCGCAAAGACCGCAAAAGGGGTTTGTTAGGCTTGGCGCTTGCCGGTCTGCTTTGGGCATGGTTGCCCCTTGGAGGCTCTGCCGCTCTTGCGCAGGATGCCAAGCTCCTGATGCAATGTGATCAGGCTATTGAGGGGCAAACAAGCACCCTATCATGCGACTACCGTCTGTCTGAGGCAATTGCACCGGAACAGGTTAGCCTCTCGGTCAATGGTCAGGATTTGGATGATGTGACATTTGAACCCTTTCGATCGCAAAATAACCGGGCGGCCTGGCTGTTTCTGATTGATCGCTCCAACCCAAAGCGGGCAGCCACGGTCAAACGCAATCTTGATCTGGTCAGCACCTTGATGCGCAATTCCTCGGCCCAGCGCCTGATGGGGGTTGCCACCTTTGCCAGCACTTTGGATGTTGTGATGCCGCCAGCGGCCAGCCATGACAATCTGGAGGCAAGGCTGACGGCGATTAAGGCTGATGGTCTGGCGACGGAATATTTCTCCAACGCTCTGGCCGCGATCAATGTGTTGAAACAGACCAGAGCCGAGCGTCGGGCTCTTGTCATTATGTCCGATGGCAAGGCGGAAGACACCGCCTATGCGCGAGAGGATGTGGTCAAGGCCGCCAAAGAAGCTGGTATTATCATTATCGGGATTGGCTTTGCCGAGCGCGAGACAGAGACGCCCTTTTTGCAAAAAGTCCGGCGGTTGGCAGAGGAAACCGACGGTGTCTTTGCCTCTGTTGTGGGCAATCAGCCGCTCTCCTCTGACTTTCTCACCAATCTTGTCGATATTCTGGAAAATGGCGGCACGGTTTCAGCCGCGCTGTCCCCCGATCTGCATGGCCCGGCCAAGATTGAGCTTGGTGTTAAAAGCAGACAGCGTCAGAGCTATGTCGCCTCGCAAAATTTTGAGCTTACCGAGGTTAAAAAGCCAGAACCAATTGCCCCGCCACCCCCACCGAAGAAGGATTTGATTGCCAAGATTTTTGGGGCGCTGACCCCAGAATTTGGCGATTGGGCGCAGGATAATCAAAGCCTTGGCTGGCTGCTTTTGGCTCTCCCCTTGCTCTTGCTTGTTGCCGCTTTTGTTATTTTCAGAAAAGGCGCTGTGTCATCCAGCCCGCTTTTGCATGAGGATGCGGAAGAGGGCTTGGAGATTTTGCCGTTCCCCGATTCCGATCTGGAGGAGGGCCTGCAGGAGGATCATGCAAGAACGCATAATGTTGAGCCTGTTGAGATGGACGTGACTTATGGATTTTTCGAAGTGGTTGGCACTGAAAATACCCGCTATGCCATCAATAAAAAATCCATGTCCATCGGACGGCATTTGGACAATGATTTGTCCTTGAGCAACGATTCGGTGCATCGCCATCATGCGCATTTTTTCATCACCCCCGATGGAGAGGCCGTGATCAAGGATCTGGATACGGTCAATGGGGTGCGCGTCAACCATGAGCCGATTGCCTCCTCGGTGCTTAAATCTGGCGATATGATTGAGCTGGGTGACGTGCGTCTGCGCTATGTGATCACTTAATAATACTGCAAAGAAAGAGACTGTCATGAGCGATGAGAATAGAACACGGATTATTCGCCCCCGCGATATGCCAGATAAGGGCGTTACGCGTAAAGTGGAAAAGGATGCTGAGATCGCCCCCAAAAGCCCCAGTTTGCCAGAAGAGAGTGATCAAGTGCGCACGACGATTATTTCCAGCCATCGCGGCTCTGGCGCGTCTGCTGAGACAGAGAGGGCGGAGAGCTCTCAAACTGCGCCAGATCCAGATCATGACTATGAATTGGTGGTTGGCTGGCTGGTGATTGTTAAAGGACCGGGCAAAGGATGCAGCCTCGAAATTTATTATGGTATGAACAGTATTGGCCGCGGACCGCAGGAGAGAATCTGTCTGGATTATGGAGACAGCACCATCTCACGCGAAGCCCATGCCTATGTCACCTATGATGAGAAACAGGCCGATTTCTATATCTCCCATGGGGGAAAATCCAATCTGGTGCGGCTGAATGACAAGCCGGTTCTGGCTCCAGAGGCGCTCAAGCAAGGGGATAGAATTGAAATGGGCAAGACCCATTTGATGTTTGTGCCGCTTTGTAATGAGAGCTTCAATTGGGAGGGGGATGAGGTTTGACCCTTGCCCGAATTGATTATTCTGGCGGTCAGGATATTGGCCGCAGAGAAAGCCAGCAAGATGCCTATATGATTTGTGATCGTGGCAAGCAGGATCATGTCCTGTTTTTGCTGGCTGATGGCATGGGCGGGCATGTTTCGGGGGAATTGGCGGCCAAGTTGGCCATTGAGAGTTTTGCCCGGGACAATGGGCAAAGCTTTGGCCCCTGTCATGAGGCCTTTGACAGATGTCTGGATCAATCCAACCGGGCTATTGCCAGCGAGATTGAGAAAAATCCCGAACATGACGGCATGGGCTGCACCTTTGTGGCGCTGGAAATGATCGGATCCCATTATAGCTGGATCAGCATTGGAGATTCACCGCTTTTTCTGATCCGTGATGGCACGGTACGGCGCATCAATGCTGACCATTCCATGGCCAGTCGCCTTGATGCGGCCGCCAAGCGCGGCGATATCACCTATGAAGAAGCCCGAACGTCACCCAATCGCCATGCCTTGCTTTATGCGCTGACCGGCGAGCCCTTGTCGCGTATTGACTGGCAAAGGCAAGCGCAGACTTTGTTGCCCGGAGATTGGCTCATTCTGGCCAGTGATGGTCTGGAAAGCCTCTCGACAGATGAGATTGCAACAGTGGTTGCAAGGATATCGGAGAAAAAGGCGGCGCATATTTGCAAGGCTTTGCTGGCCGCAGTAACAGCCAAAGAGGCCCGCCATCAGGATAATGTGACGGTGATTGCCATTTCTCTGGATCCGGCAGGACAGGCCTTATCGGCTGATCAAAATGCGGTTGTCACCCGTCCGATACGAGTTGGGCGCTAGGCCCTGAGCTTAGGAATAGAGCGCATGAGGGCGGCTAAAACTGCCTCGCAGAATGGCCAAATGAATGGGCCCTGAGTCTAGAGCTGTCTCCTCTGTAAAAGAAGGGTGTGATTTGTCGTTGTTTTCTAAAATAGCCGCTCCTCCGATTGGGGCCTTATTGTTGATGCTCTAGTCTTTGTTTCTAAGTATATTTTAGTCCGAAAACCGCACACATTTTTCGAAAAATATGCTCTAAGCGGGCCGCTCATGCGCAGGATACTATTCTCACCATCAAGGGCAATGTGAAGGCAGCAACAGAGCGCCATTATAACCTGAAAGATCTGGAAGCATTCCCTCGTCATGAAATCAAAACCAGCCCCCCTGGCATGACAAGGTGATGAGTTTTGAGGGTGCTTAGACAAAATCCGGCTTATGAAACGATCCTAGAGCAGGCCAAGATCATCCTTTATGATATTCAAACTCTTATGAAGGGTTGCGATGACGATGCGTCGTTTGGACATCGTGATAGGAAGGCAGAAGAGGCACGGATTTTGGCCACGGCCATGCTCATGGCGGCAATTGCCATGGGGCAGAACCGGTTCTACTGCGCCCTGTCGATCATGTTTTGGTCGGATAAGCCTTATTTGTCCTGTTATTTCAGTGTCTCATGTATAAGGCTCGAGAGATTGAGCCGCTCCAGCGCCTTGCCGTCTTTGTCAAACAGATGGATGCTTTGGGGATCGAAGGTCACGGTTATTTCATCACCAAGTCTGACCGGGTTCAGGCCATCAATGGTGGCGGTCCAGATTTGATCACCTGCTTTGATACTGACCACGGTTTCATTGCCAAGACGCTCTGCCAGCAAAACCGAGCCACTGAGTTCACCCGCCTGCCCGCCTTTGTCGCTAAAATCATTGGGTCTGATACCAAGGGTGATGTCATCGCCCGGTTCAAGGCGCTGTGCATCGGCAAATTGCACCGGCCCCAGCTTCAAATGTGGTATATCGAGCGTGATGCCACTCTCATCTCTTGCTATGACTTTGCCTTTGATCAGATTCATTTTCGGGGAGCCAATGAAACCGGCAACAAAGAGATTGGCAGGTTGGTGATATAGCTCCAATGGCGTGCCCACTTGTTGCAACATGCCATCATAAAGCACGACAATCTTATCGGCCAATGTCATGGCCTCAATCTGATCATGAGTTACATAAATCATCGTGGATTTGAGATCGCCATGCAGGCGGGCCAGTTCCACGCGCATATCAGCGCGCAAGGCGGCATCCAGATTGGAGAGTGGTTCATCAAACAAAAAGACTTTGGGATTGCGCACAATGGCACGGCCAATGGCCACCCGCTGACGCTGGCCACCGGATAGTTGGCGTGGATAGCGGTCCAGATATTCTTCCAGTTGTAAAATGCGGGCGGCATTCATCACCCGCTCCTTGATTTGCGCCTTGTCTTTTTTAGCAACAGACAAGCCAAAGGCCATATTCTTGTAAACGCTCATATGCGGATAAAGCGCATAGGATTGAAAGACCATGGCAATGCCCCGCTCTTTGGGCGAGAGATCATTCATGCGCGTCTCATCAATCAGCAAATCGCCCTCTGTGATGCTTTCCAGCCCGGCAATCAGGCGCAAAAGGGTGGATTTGCCGCAGCCCGACGGGCCAACAAAGGCAACAAATTCGCCGTCTTTGATGTCGATATCAATGCCTTTGAGAACGTCGACAGGACCAAAGGATTTCTTGATGGTTTTGAGCTGAATGGAAGCCATGATCTGAATGCCTGTCTGTCTGTCAACGAAGAAAACATATAGAGGAGAAAAAGAAGCGCAAAGGATGTCTCATTTGACCGCCCCTGCGGTGATGCCCCGGATCAGCTGGCGGGAGAAAATCAGATAGAGCAGCAAAATAGGCAAAATTGCCAAGGTCAGCGAAGCCAGAACCGAGTTCCAGTCTGTGACATATTGGCCAATGAATTGCTGCACGCCCAAAGTGATAGTGCGGGTCTCCTCGCCCGGGGCCAAAATTAGTGGGAACCACAAATCATTCCAGATAGGCACCATCGAAAAGACTGCCACAGTGCCAAGGGCAGGGCGGCTTAAAGGCAGGATGATTTGAAAGAAGATCTTATATTCGCTGACCCCGTCACACCGGGCGGCCTCTTTCAGATCGGTTGGAATTTGGCGCATAAATTCGGACAGGATGAAAATGATCAACGGCAGGGCTTGCGCGATATAGACAAGGATCAAAGCGGTTAGCGTATTGGCCAAATCCAGTGAGACCACCAGATTGAGGATGGAGACCGAGCCAAGGCGAATGGGGATCATAATGCCAATGGCCAGATATAGCCCCAACAAGGTGTTGCCCTTAAAGTCATATTCCGACAAGGCCCAAGCGGCCATGGCGCCAATAAGAATGGAAATGATCAGCGCGGTGACGGTGACAATCAGCGAATTGGAAAAATAGAGCAAAAAGTCGGAATTGATCAGCACTTTTTCAAAGCCGATCAGCGAAAAGCTTGTCTCATTGGGCAGGGCCAATGGATCGCGGAAAATCGCCTTGCGGCTTTTGAAACTGTTGATGATGACCAGAAAAATCGGCCACAGCGCCAGCAGGGTATAGGAGAGCAAAATGGCATGGATCATGCCAGCGGATAGATGGCGTCTGGCGCGGTGGGTGTGGCTCATGCTTCTTGCCTCCTATAAGCTATAGCGGGTCAGACGACGCTGGATGAGCAGCAAATAGCCCATCACGCCGATCAGGATGACAAGGAACATCATGGTGGCAACCGTTGCTCCCATGGTTGGGCTGCCCAATTGCAACTGGAAGCCAAAGAAGGTGCGATAGAAGAAGGAGCCCATAATATCGGTCGAGAAATTGGGGCCAGCCAGCGTACCCTTGACCGCATAAATCAAATCAAAGGCATTGAAATTGGCCACAAAGGTCAGGATCGAGACCATGGCAATGGTGGGCAGAATGAGCGGGAATTTGATCCGCCAGAAAATGCTCCAATGGCCCGCGCCATCAATCAGGGCGGCCTCGGTCAAATCTTCGGGCACATTGAGAAGAGCGGCATAGATCAGCATCATCGGAATGCCGACAAATTGCCAAACAGAGATCAGCGACAGGGTGATAAGGGCCGAGCCTTCCTCGCCCAGCCATGCATTATAATAATCGCCAAGACCGACATTCCACATCAAGCCTTCTGCCACGCCCCAAAGCGGTGAGAGGATCAATTGCCAGATGAAGCCGATAATCACCACAGACAACATGGTGGGCATGAAAATCAGGGTGCGATAGGATCCTCGGCCGCTTAATTTGGGCAGGCTCAGGATTGCGGCTAGCAGCAGGCCGATTGGATTTTGCACCAGCATATGCATGGCAAAAAACTTGAAATTGTTGATCAGTGCATTCCAGAATGGCTCGGACCAATTCGGGTCACCAAATAGAGCGACATAATTGACCAACCCGGCAAAAGACAAGTCGCCCGTCTCGCTCTGATCATAGAAAGACAGCCGAATGGAATCGAGCAAGGGATAGATCATGAAAATCGAATAGATAAGAACAGCCGGGGCCAGAAAAATCCAGATATGGCTTTGATTGCGTGTCATGACATCCCTGATCTTGATGGTATTATAGATGCGAAAAGGGGAGCAAAAGCCCCCCTTTTGCAAGGAAAGGCTTACATGCCGGGCTTATACCAGCTGTCCAGTCCATCTTGCAGCTTCTTGGCTGCATCCTGCGGGGTCATAGTGCCATTGATCACCTGCACAGAGGCATTCCAAAGCTCTGTTTCCAGATTTGGTGTGCCGCGTGACAGGATCTGATAGGAATTGCGGATGGTGGATTTGCATTTGCCGCGCAAGGAAACAAATTCCTGAGCCACCGGATCTGATAATTTCACCTCATGATTGGACAGGGAGAAGAAGCCGGGCAGGGAATTGGCATAGATATCGGCAAATTCTGCACTGGCCATCCAGCTGAGGAAGGTTTTTGCCGCATCCATATTGTTGGTTTTTGGATTGATACCAAGTGCGATATCTGTGTGATCGGAAATATAGCAATCCTCGCCTTTGGCGGGCAGGGGACCAAAGGCCCCAAATTTGAAATCAGCTTGTGAATTGAAGGTGGCAATGTCCCATGAGCCAGCTGCATAAATGGCCCCGCGTCCAAGGGTGAAGAGATTTTGGCTATCGGGATATTTCTGCGCCTTAAAGCCCTTGCCCAGATACTCGCCCCAGCGTGCCAGCTCTGCCAGCGTATCCACATAAGGCTTGTCGGTGAGCTTATGAGTGCCAGCAATCAGGGCTTTGCGGCCTTCTTCGCCTTTCCAATAGTTGGGGCCGATATTTTGAAAGCCCATGGTGGCGGCTTCCCATCACCAGAGGTGTATAGCGGCTTTTGTCCTTGATGGTTTTGAGTGTCGCATAAAATTCATCCCGTGTGGTGGGAACAGACAGACCCAGCTCTTCGAAAATTTCCTTGTTATACATGAAGCCATGAATAACAGAGGCCATAGGCAGGCAGAATGTGGCTTTGCCATCGTCTGTTTGCCAAGCGGATTTGGCAACGTCAGAGAAATTTTCCAGGCCGCTCAACCCGGTCAAATCGCTCAAATGGCCTTTTTTGTAAAGATCGAGTGAAGTGTCAAACGGACGGCAGGTGATCAGATCGGCCGCTGTGCCCCCTGCCAGTTTGGCATTCAAACTGGCATTATATTCCGCAGGTGGTGAGGCCTCAAAGACCACTTCAATATCGGGATGTTTGGCATTGAAAGCGGGAATGATTTTACTGCGCCAAATCTCGATATCGTCATTGCGCCAGCTGTCAATGGTCAGTTTGCCCGCAGCCTGTGAAGATGCGGTTGCACCCAGTAATGTGCCAACAGCAAGAGCAAAGGCACAGGTGCCATTGAGCAAGGAAACTTTTGATAGAGTCATAAAACGTCCTCCCAAGACGTAAGGTTAACCGATCTGTGGCAGGTCTGATTGCGTCAAACAGACCGCCTTGTGAACTATCAGACAGCGCGCCAAATCCCCAAAACCCTGTATCAAGGATCCTGTCTCTTAAACGCGCCCTGTGTGAGTGGCCTCCTGCACCTGTTGAAGTGCCAAGCGTAAATTTCCCCCTTTGTCCTGCAAACAGGCTTGTGCCTGATCCCGCGTCATACCGTCTTTGCTGGCCAAGAGAATGGCAAGTTTCACATCACCCTTTGCGTCTGCAAGCGCTCTTTTGGCCTGATCAAGGTTGGCTTGGGCCAGATCTGTCACAATCTGCGCGGCCCGTGCCTGCAATTTTTCATTATCCGCAATCAGATTGACCATGCGTCCGTTAACCACATGGCCAAGGCGGGTCATTAACAGGGTGGAAAAGGCGGTCAGCGTCGCTCTTTGCGCGGTGCCTGCCGCCATACGCGTCGAGCCTGCCAAAACTTCTGCTCCGGTTTCGAGCAAAATTCCATGATCGGCCAGCTCCAGCAAAGGAGCGCCCGCATTGTTGGCAATGGCGATCACCAAAGCGCCTTTGTCTTTTGCCGC
The DNA here is from genome assembly GCA_025800145.1 of Cohaesibacter sp. Classification (GTDB taxonomy): domain Bacteria; phylum Pseudomonadota; class Alphaproteobacteria; order Rhizobiales; family Cohaesibacteraceae; genus Cohaesibacter. Next base: position 39,354 of record JAOXSH010000005.1, on the reverse strand, counting down.
TTTTGCCACTTGCAAACTATAGGGGGTGGAGCCACTGGCTGCAACGACGATGGCCACATCCTTCTCGTGAAACGCAGCCTTTTGCGCGTCAGTTTGTGCCTGATCCTGATCATCTTCACATAGGCCCACGGGGCGCAAACGGGCGGCATCGCCCCCGGCCATCAGGAATAAAAGTCTCTCCATGGGCCAGCCAAAGGTCGGCGGCAATTCCATGGCATCTTGCATGGCAAGAAGGCCCGATGTTCCAGCGCCAATATAGGCAAGGCGACCCGTTCCAGAGGCAGTTGATGCGCTTTGCAAGCGTGAAACAGCGGCACAGGCCGCTTGTTCCAAAGCAGGCAGGGCAGATTGCAAGCTCGCAATGGCTGCCATCTGGCCGTCCCATATGGCTGTCAAAATCGAGCGGTCATCCCAAAGATCAAAGTCCTTGTAACGCGGCGATATGTCTTCTGTATGGACCATCACTCTGCCTCCACTATCCATACCAACATAATACCAAAATAAACCGCTTGGATATAAGAAAAATGATCGCATGTGCATTTCTTTTTATTTTATATAATAAAAATAGATACATAATGGGATTTATAAATTCATCTTACGGGGTGGAATGAGAGAGAAAAGCTGAAATTTTCAGGATCATCTTGAAATTGGTTCTAATTGGTTCTTTAATATAGACCAACAGGAAAGGGCGGCACAGCCATGACAGCGGGTAGCTATTTTGTGGGCATAGATGGGGGTGGCACCAATTGCCGGGGCCGATTGCGCAGCGCACAGGGTCTGGCTTTGGGCGAGGCCATGGGCGGGCCTGCCAACACACGGCTTGGGGTGGAAGCGGCCCAGCAGCAGGTTTTATCGGTTTGCGTGCAGACCCTGAAAGCGGCCTCTCTTGTCCCCCAATCCTGCGTGCTGGATGATGAGCAGATGCGGGCGCTTTTGGCGCATACCCATTTGGGTGTCGGGCTGGCGGGTCTGCATTTGCAAAGCCAGCTGGAGGCCTTTTTGAACTGGGATCACCCCTTTGCCAGTCTTGATGTGTGCAATGACGCACATATTGCCTGTCTTGGTGCACATGGTGGAGTATATGGGGATACAAATGCCGGTGCGGATGCGCAGATGATTGAGGCAAAAGGCATTTTGATTTTGGGCACCGGCTCTTGTGGCTATGGCTTTAAAGAGGGCCGGGCGATCAATGTCGGCGGTTGGGGCTTTCGTCTCTCTGATATGGCCTCTGGCGCTGTCACCGGCTATCTGGCGGTGCGTCATGCTTTGGCGGTGCTGGATCAGATCTATCCTACAAGCCCTTTGAGCGAAGAGATTTTGCAGCCCTTCTCTCATGATGCAGAAAAGCTGGTGCTTTGGAGCGATGGGGCAAAACCGGCTGATTATGGACAGATTGCCAAACTGGTCGTTGCCCATGCCTGTGCGGGGGATGAGGCGGCGCTGGGCCTGATGCGCGACTGTGCGGCACAGGCCGAAGCCATGCTAAGGGCGCTGGCCGCCAAGGGCATTGAAGCGGTGTCTCTTGTTGGTGGTTTTGCCGAGCATGTGGAGCCATTTTTAAGCGAGGATCTGCGCTCCTTTATTGTGCCACGTCTTTATGATGCGCGCGACGGGGCCATTTTGCTGGCCGGTGGCAGAATAGAGGGAGAGCGGGGCTGATGAGCGATCCCACCACTTTGATCAGCCTGTTGCGCGAAGAGGCCAATCTGGATGTCAAAAGCGCCACGCCGCTTTATTTGCGCGTGCAGCGCGGCTTGGAACAGGCCATCGAGGCGGGGGCCATTGCGGTGCACGATGCCTTGCCAGCCGAGCGCGAGCTGGCCAATGCCTTGGGGGTGTCGCGGGTGACTGTGCGCAATGCGGTGCGGGCGCTGGTGGAAAAAGGCATGCTTGTGCAACGCCATGGCGCTGGCACCTTTGTGGCCTCACGGGTTGAACAGCCTTTGAAGCAATTGACCGGTTTCACCCAGGATATGACCGAGCGGGGCATGACTTCGACGGTGCAATGGCTTGACCGCTCCATCGGTCTGCCCGCCCCGGAAGAATGCGAAGCTCTGGGCATTGACAGCACAATGGCGGTGTCCCGTCTGTATCGTTTGCGCTTGGCGGATAACAAGCCGATGTGTATCGAACATGCGGTTTTGCCAATCCATCATCTGGATGATCCAATGGCGGTGGAAACCTCGCTTTATGACCATTTGGAGCGACAAAAAAGACGGCCTGTGCGCGCCATCCAGAAATTGTCCGCGCGGTTGCTGGATATCAGTCACGCCCATCTGCTGGGGGTGCCGACCGGCTCGCCCTGTTTGTATATCGAACGTTGTTCTTTTCTGCCCAATGATGAGCCGGTGGAATTTGTGCGGTCCTATTATCGTGGCGATTCTTATGAATTTGTCGCGGAATTGCAGCTTTGAAGACGCCAGAATATGTCAGGCCCTATAATATGTTAGGCCTCACACTATATCAGACCAACGAGGGATGAGGGATTGATGAAGATGATTGAGTGTCTTGGACAGAGCCAGACGCAAACCCTGATGGCGCGAGAAGCCTTGCAGGCCTCCGATTGCGTGGCGCGCCAGCTTGATGTCAATCAGGCGGCTTTTGCCGATCTGGTCAAGCAAGTGCCGCTGGAGCGCATTCGCCTGATCATGACATGCGCGCGGGGCAGTTCCGATCATGCGGCCAGTTATGGCAAATATCTGATTGAAACCAGACTTGCCCTTCCCGTCTCGTCCGCTCCCCCCTCCATTGCCTCGCTCTATCGGGTGGCGATGCGTCTGGACAATGTCTTGTTCATTCTGGTTTCGCAATCGGGGCGTAGCCCCGATCTGGTGGCCAATGCCAAATGGGCAAAGCAGAACGGGGCCTTTGTTCTGGCCTTTGTCAATGATGTTACCTCTCCCGTGGCGCAAGAGGCTGATTTGGTCATCTCGCTTGAAGCGGGCCATGAGGAGAGCGTTGCCGCCACCAAAAGCTTCATTGCCTCATTGGCCGCCTTTGCGCAGTTGGTGGCCAGCTATTGCCCGCAAAAAGGATTGGCCAATGCCTTGCCAGCTTTGCCTGATATTCTGCACCAAAGCCAGAGCAAGGACTGGACGCCTTATGCGCCCATTTTGGCGGCAAGCAGCAATCTTTTGACCATTGGGCGTGGCTTGTCTTATGGCATTGCGCAGGAAGCAGCTTTGAAATTCAAGGAAACATCGGTGCTTCATGCCGAGGCCTTTTCCTCGGCAGAAGTGCGCCATGGGCCTTTGGGTCTGTTGCGCGATCATATGCCTTTTCTGGCCTTTGGTCAGCGCGATGAATGTTACGGGGATCTGAAACAGTTGGTGAAGGATTTGCGCCAGCGCGGGGCGCGGGTTTTCTGGGCCGATGAAGAGGATGAGGATATTTTTGCCCTGCCCGTGGTTGGGGGGCTACATCCCGCCCTTGCCCCCATTGCGGCAATTTCCAGCTTTTATCAATTGGCCAATGCGGTTGCCCTGTTGCGCGGTTATGACCCGGACAAGCCCAAACATTTGAAAAAAGTCACGGAGACGGTGTGATGAAACAATTGCTCCGGGGGGCGCGGCTTTTCACTGGCACAGAATTTCTTGATCATAAGGCGGTGAGCCTGATCCATGGACGCATTGATGCGGTGCTGGATGAACCGGTCAATGGCTCTGACTCTTGCTCTGGCTGGGATCAGGTGCATGATTTGGACGGTCTGATCCTGTGTCCCGGTTTCATTGATGTGCAGGTTAATGGCGGCGGCGGCATCATGATCAATGGGCAAACAGATCTAACGGATCTTGAAACGATGGCAGTGGCCCACCGGGCCTATGGCACCACCACTTTGTTGCCGACGCTGATCTCTGACGGCTTGCCTGCCATGCGCCATGTCGCAGCTTTGATCAAAGCCTGTCTGGCAAGGGTGCAAGATCAAGCAGAGGCAGGCAGTTTAGCGGCCATGAAAGGAGTGCATTTTGAGGGGCCTTATCTCAATCCGATGCGCAAAGGCGTGCATAAGCAAGAAATTTTGCGCGCGGTTGATGACGAGGCTCTGGGGCTGTTTTGTGATCCAGAGCTCGGCATTCGCCTTGTAACACTGGCACCGGAAATCACCGGACCTGATTTTATCAAAGCCCTTAATGAGGCCGGTGTCTTGGTCTGTGCCGGTCATACTGCGGCCAATTATCAGCAGATCATCGAGGCCCTTGATTATGGCTTGCGCGGTTTCACCCATCTGTTTAATGCCATGACACCGATGAATAGTCGCGAACCGGGCGTGGTGGGGGCCGCCTTACAGGACGAGGCGAGTTGGTGCGGCTTGATTGTCGATGGCTTTCATGTGCATCCGGCTATGTTGAGCATTGCCATTGATGCCAAAAAGACAGGCAAAATGATGCTGGTCACCGATGCCATGGCTTGTGTCGGGGCAGAGGACAAGAGCTTTGATCTTTATGACATGCGCTTGCAGGCAAAGGATGGCAAATGCCAGACGCAGGATGGCACCTTGGCAGGTTCGGATCTGGATATGATCGGGGCGGTGAAAAAATGTGTGAGCCTTTTGGATCTGCCGCTAGAGGAAGCCTTGCGCATGGCTTCGCTCTATCCGGCGCACTTTATCGGTCAAGAGGCCAATCTGGGAGCAGTGCAGCCCGGTTTTCAGGCCGATCTTGTGGCTTTTGATGAGCAAAGCTGGAGCCTTGCCCATAGCTGGATTGGTGGGCATTATCTTAGGCATTAGAGCATAAAAGGGAGCGTGGGATGAGCGAAAAGCTTCGCATTCTGGTTGTTGGTTTGGGCACCATGGGCCTGTCTCATGCCCGCGCCTATATGGCAATGGAAGAGTTTGAGATTGTCGGTCTTTGCAGCCGCAAAGCCAACAGTCTCGATCTGGATGCCCTTTATGATGGCATTGCCCGCTATGAAAATTATGAGCAGGCCTTGGCTGCATCCAGGCCCGATGCGGTTTGCATTTGCACATGGCCCGATAGCCATGCCGATTATACCAAAAAAGCCTTTGCCGCGGGCGCGGATGTGTTTTTGGAAAAGCCAATTGCCGAGACGGTTTGCGAAGCGCGCGACGTGGTGGCCATGGCACAAGAGCAGGGCCGTAAGCTGGTGATTGGCTATATTTTGCGACATCATCCAAGCTGGAGTCGGTTTGTTAAGGAAGCGCAAAAACTAGGCAAGCCTTTGGTGATGCGCATGAATCTCAATCAGCAAAGCGCCGGTCAGACATGGCAGGTTCATAAAAATCTCATGGCCTCTCTCTCGCCCATCGTTGATTGCGGGGTGCATTATCTGGATATGATGTGCTTGATGACCCGCGCCCGCCCGCTCAAAGTTCATGCCATTGGGGCGCGATTGAGCGATGAAATTCATGAGAACCAATATAATTACGGTCAGTTGCAGGTCTCCTTTGATGATGGCTCTATTGGCTGGTATGAGGCCGGGTGGGGTCCGATGATGAGTGAGACGGCCTTTTTCATTAAGGATGTGATTGGGCCAAAGGGCTGCGTCTCGATTGTTGCCAGTGAACAGGCGAACCCCGACCGGGCCTCTGATGATATTGACAGCCATACCAAAACCAATGCCTTGCGCCTGCATTCTTCAGAGCTCACAAATGAGGGGAGCTTTGCCAAATCGGATGTGGTTGTGACGATGGAAGATGAGCCGGGGCATGATGATTTATGCCAGCGCGAGCAGCAATTTTTTCTCAATGCCATTCGCAGGGATGAGGATTTGAGCGCCCATATGCAAGATGCCATCAATTCTCTGGCTATTGTTCTGGCTGCCGATCAATCGGTCAAAAGCGGCGAAAGTGTCTATCTGGATTAGGACTTAATTACCAACGGCATAAAAGATTGACCCATAGGATGCTTTAGGGTCAGAGGGCTGGATATGCCGGCTAACAGTCTTGGTACGAGATTTTTAGATCGGGCATTCAGGCCGATGTGGTTAGCCAGTTAAAAACAAGGGCGGCCTTGTTGGAGGATTGATTGTGCAATTTGACATAAAAATCCTGCGCAGAGGTCAGGGTCTGGGGGCATAATTGCACCAGTCGCTGGTTTTTTAGATAATCATGGGTGAGATTTTCCCATCCCAAAACTGCACCGATGCCATCTTGGGCCGCCTGCAGGGCAATGATATAATTGTTCACCCCATGAGCCATTTTTAACGGCCCGCAATAGCCAAGATGTTTGAGCCATTCGCTCCAGTCAATCCAGCAACTGTCCGGGGCATCGAGATGAATAAGCGGAATTTGGGCAAAATCCTCAATGCTCTCGATCCTGTGTTGCGCAGCAAAATCAGGGCTGCATAGCGCCATGATCGTATCTTTAAATAATGGATGATAAGGGCCGTCTTCCTGTGTGCTATCGCCATAATGAATGCTGATATCGCAATCTGGCAAATATTGGTCTGTATCGCTGACAATCTGCGAAACAGAAATATGACCATAGCGTCTCCAGAATTGCGAAAGCCTTGGTGTCAGCCAGAGTGAACTGACAGCGGTGGTGGCACGAATGGTCACCGCGGACTGGCTGGCCTGCACCCGCAATTGCTCCATAGCTTCGTGAATGCCCTCAAGGCCACGCTGAAGGGCAATCAGCAAATAGGCCCCGGTTTCGGTCAGGCTAACCCCGCGGTGGTGGCGCTCAAAAAGCGCGCGGTTCAAATCCTGCTCCAGCGCTTTTATTTGGTGGCTGACCGCTGCGGGTGTCACATTCAATTCCCGTGCAGCGGTCTTGAAGCTGACATGTCGGGCCGCCGCTTCAAAGCTGATCAGGGCATTCATCGGCAACATATGATAGGGGCGGTCAGGCATGAAAGGCCTCATTTTATGGTAAGCGGCGAAAAGTTTGATTTAGAAAAACTAATCCAAACTTAATTTTTTTACAATTGCGGCCTTGAAAGATTTGTCGAAAACTTTCCGCAACTCTCGCGCCTATATTGCCGGATAGATTGACAAGGCCTGACAGCGCGACCAGCCAGAAAAATAGACAGGGAGGGGCACAATGAAGACACATGCGAAAGTGATTGTCGTGGGAGGGGGCTGTGTCGGGGCCTCTATCCTGTATGGGCTGACCCAGCATGGCTGCACGGATGCGGTGATGCTGGAGCGCACCCAATTGACCGCAGGCTCCACATGGCACGCTGCGGGCCTGTTGGTGACCTTTGTGCGCTCGCATAATATTTCCAAAATGACCTTGGAGACGATCCGCATTTATAGCGAGGTCGAGGAAAAATTGGGCAATTCTGTCGGCTTGCGCAAGGTGGGTCAATTGCGTGTGGCCAATACGCAAAAGCGCTGGGATGAGTTTCAGTCCTATTTGCCAGTGGCCGAAGCGGCTGGCGTGCCTTGCCGGTTGCTCAGCCCTGAGGAAGTGGCGCAAGTGCATCCGCTTTTGTGCCAAAGTGAGCATATTCGCGGCGGCATTTTGCATACCGAAGATGGCTACATCAATCCGTCCGACATCACCATGGGGTTAGCCCGTCTGGCTCGTGAGCAAGGCGCCACAATCTATCAGAATACCGAGGCGCAAGGCTATGAAAAGCTGGACAATGGCCAGTGGAAAGTAACCACCAGCCAAGGCGACATCACGTGCGAGCATCTGATTTTTGCGACCGGCAATTATGCGCGCGAAAATGCCCGCCGTGTCGGGCTGGATTTGCCTTGCATTCCGATTGTGCATCAATATTGGACCACCGAGCCGGTGCCAGAGCTGGTGCGCCGCCGTAAGGAAGGCTTGAGCGAATTTCCTATTCTGCGTGATGAAGATTATGGGGCCTATTTGCGCGAGGATGTGGGCGGCATTCAGTTTGGGCCTTATGAATTTGAGAAGGATCTGAAACTCTTTGCCGAGGATCGGGTGCCCGCAGATTTTGGCGCGGATTTGCTGCCAGAAGATTTTGAAGCCGTGGAAACCCAGTGGGAACGGGCTTTGGAGCGCGTACCGGTTTTAGGGGAAGTGGGGATCAAGGCCAATACACGCGGTCCATTTCAGATGACCCCGGATGAGCTGCCGCTTTGTGGCCCGGCCCCCGGTCATGAGAATTTGTGGCTGGCGGAAGGGATGCCCGGCGGCATCCTTTGGGGGGGAACGGTTGGTGAGCGTTTGGCGCGCTGGATTGTCGATGGGCATCCCGGTATGGATATGTCCGAGCTGGATCCGCGGCGCTTTGGCGATTATGCCTCCAAGCGCTGGACCATGGACAAGGTGCGCCAAACCTGGGGCGAGCATATGCATGCCCATGTCCCCGGTGAAGATCGCCCTGCCGCCCGCCCTATGAAGACCATGCCATCTTATGATTTGCTCAGCGCAAAAGGCGCGGTCTGGACCACCTTTAACGGCTATGAATTCCCGCGTTGGTTTGCCAAATCGCCGCAAGAGGCTGTGCCAGAGCATAGCTTCCGCCGCACCGATCATATGGAGCTGGTGCAAGAGGAAGTGCGCACCACCCGCCAAGATGTGGGCTTCATTGAAATGTCACCCATGACAAAATTCACCGTGCGCGGTTCAGGAGCTGCCAAATGGCTGGATTGGGTGATGGCCAACAAATTGCCCAAAGTGGGGCGCATGACCCTGTCTGTTGCGCTGAACCATCAAGGGGGTATGGAAGGCGAATATACCATTGTGCGCTATGGGGAAAATGACTTCTATCTCGTCAGCACCCCCAATGGTCAGGTTTATAACTGGGATAGCCTGTCGCGTCTGTTGCCCAAGGATGGCTCTGTGGTGATGGAAGACATTTCCGAGCAATTGGGCGTGATTGCCCTTGCCGGTCCCAAATCGCGCGAGATTTTGCAACCCCTGACCGACAATGATTTGTCAAACGAGGTCTTCCCATGGCTCAGCGCCCAAATGGGTGAGGTGGGCTATGCCAAGGGTGTACATTTGCTGCGCGTTAGCTATACGGGGGAATTGGGCTGGGAGCTGCATCACCCTGTTGGCTATAACCGTCATTTGGTGGATCTGTTGCTTAAGGCCGGGGTCAAGCCCTTTGGTCTGGAAGCGCTGGAATCCATGCGGCTGGAAAAATCCTATCGCGCCATCAATCGCGAAATTTGTAAAGATCTCACCCCTTATGAAGCCAGCCTTGATCGGTTTGTGGCCTTAGAGGGGCGTGACTTCATTGGCCGCGATGCCCTGATCGAGCAAAAAGAAGCGGGCGATTACAAAGTTCTGGTGACGTTGAAATTGCCCTATTGCGAGACCTCGGTCATTGCCGATGAGAGCGTTCATGCCGATGGCAAATTGATTGGGCGGATCACCTCTGGCGGGTTTTCCTATTATTGCAATCACGACATTGCCATGGCGCTGGTGCCGAAGGACTTTGCAGCTGGGGGCACCAAATTGCAGGTGCATATTCACAATGAAATGCGAGAGGCGGAAGTCGTTGATATCTGCCTTGTTGATCCAACCAGCGCCCGCGCGCGGTCTTGATTGGGAGCGATAATATGGCAGATGCAAGAAAACGATCAGCTCGCAGCGGTCGCGCTGCGCGTATGCAAGCACGCACCAACCCACCGCCGGTTTATTTGCCGACCCTGCACAGGAAGGTCGGCCCCATCAATCTGCTTGGCCCGGACGGGGTTGAAACAATTCACAATGCCGCCATGACGATTTTGGAGGAAACCGGCATTGCCTTTCGTGATCCTGTTGCGCTTGCAGATTGGAAACGGGCGGGAGCGGATGTTGACGGGGAGCGGGTGCGCATGTCTCGCGAGATGCTGATGGAGCTGATTTCTTCGGTGCCTTCAACTTATTGTATGAATGCCCGCAATCCTGAGCGATCCATCGATATTGGCGGCAACAATTCAATCTTTGCCAATGCTTATGGCGCGCCTTTTGTCTATGGGCTGGATCGCCAGCGACGTCCCTCGCAGCTGCAAGACGCGCATAATTTTTTCAAAATGGCGCATATGAGCCAAGCCATGCACGTGCCCGGCATCTTGCCAGTAGAACCGCAAGATGTGCCGGTGCCAGAGCGGCATCTGGATTTGGTTCATGCGGCCCTGAGTCTCACCGACAAGCCGATCATGGGCTCGGTCCTCTCAGAACGGGCGGCTCGCGATACGGTCAAAATGGCGCAAATTGTTTTTGGCGAGGCGTTTGTTGATCAAAATGTCGTGCTGACGGCGCTGCTCAACTGCAATACGCCATTGGTTTGGGATGAAACCATGCTGGAAAGTCTGCGAGTGTATGCCGCTGCCAATCAGCCCTGTTTGCTTTCTCCCTTTGTTTTGGCAGGGGCCAGCACCCCGGCGTCCCCCTTGGGTGGTGTATCCCTGCTGATTGCAGAATCTCTGGCTGGCATGGCCTATAGCCAGATCATCCGCAAAGGCTGCCCCATGGTCATGGGTGTGGCAATCATGGGCGTTTCGATGAAGACCGGAGCGCCCATGATGGGGTCGCCCGAACCGGGTCTGATGAATTTGCTTGTCGGGCAGATGGCTCGGCATTATGGGGTGCCATGGCGCTCTTGCACCATGTGGACCGGCTCAAAGTCGCCGGATTTGCAGGCCGGGTTTGACAGCGCCAACACCATGTGGCCGGTGCTTTTGGGGGGCTGTAACTTCATTGTCCATTCCGCCGGTTTTCTGGAAGGGGCGCTTGGGGTGAGCTATGCCAAATGGGTGCATGATGCCTATCAGCTGGAAGTCTATCACCGCTTTTTCTCCGGCTTGAAGGAAGAAAATCTCGATGCACTGCTGGGCGATATTTCCAGCATCGGGCCGGGCGGGCATTTCCTTGGTACAGATCATACCCGCGAAAATCCGCTGCAAATGAACCCGCTGCAAAATAATGACAGTTTTGAGCAATGGCTGGATGAAGGGGCCAACAATGCAGAGGCCGTTGGCCTGCGGGAGGCCCAGCGCATTCTCGATCATTATGTCAAACCACCCATGCCGGATGATCAAGCCGGGGCCTTGGCGGAATTTGTCGCAAAGAAGCGTTTGGCCTATAAGGGATAAAGACCTGATGAGGGGATCAGCTTGCTCCCTTTTTGTTATACCAACGAGTAGAAATAATGACTTATATGACCGGATTGCAGGCAATGAGTGAGTCGGAAATGAAAAGATTATCCCTTGCGGATGTGCGGGCTTTGGCAAAAGAAAAATTGGCCTCTGTTGGTGTCGATGAGCGCGGCAGCGATAATCTTGCCGATTTGATCATGTGTTGCGAGCGCGATGGGCCGCGCAGTCATGGTCTGATGATGCTCCCTCATTATATGCAGGCTTTCAGCTCCGGTTATGCCAAAGGCGATGCCTCTCCAAGCATTGAACAGATTGCGCCTGCTATTTTGCGCGGCGATGGGGATAATGGCTATTTTCAACTTGCCTCTGAATTGGCCCGCCCCCGCCTTGTTCAGCTTGCCCGCAAACATGGCATTGCCGGTTTCACCTGTTCCAACATTCATCATTTAAGCGCTTTGCGCTTTGAAACCGAACCCTTGGCAGAACAAGGCCTGATTGCCTTTTGTTTTGTCAATTCTCTGGCTTTGATTGTGCCGCATGGGGGGGACAAACCGATTTTTGGCACCAATCCCATGTCCTTTGCCTGCCCACGCGAAGGGGTTGCGCCGATTGTTTGGGATCAGGCATCCTCTGTTGTGGCGCTGATGGATATTAAACTGGCCGCAACAGAAGGCCATGCCTTGCCGGTTTATGGGGGGCTGGATCATGAAGGACAGCCCAGCAAAGATGCCAAAGCCATTAGCGAGACATTGAGCCTGTTGCCTTTTGCCGAACATAAAGGCACGGGCATTGCCCTTATGGTGGAGATCTTGGCCGCGGCTCTGTCTGGCAGTTTGCTTTCCACCCAGACCGAGGAAAAGGACAGCTTTGGGGCGCTCAATATCAAGGCGGGCGTGACCACCTTTGCCATTGATCCGGCCAAATGGGGTAACCCGCTTTTCCTTGCGCAAGTGGAACAGATTGCGCAATCCATCAACAAGGCCCCTGGCGCAAGAGTGCCCGGCGATGGGCGTTTGAAAAAGCGGGCAGAGGCGCTTGCAAATGGCGTTCTGGTCAATGGGGAGCTATTGGCTCGATTGTCCATATAAGGGCAATATTGTGCTGCTTATAATGAGAAAATATGCAGAAAAAACTGGATATTTGTCGGATATGAACGATAACTTGGCTGAAAATTCACTTATAGAAGAAGGAGAGCTGCAAAAGCTTATCAACGGATCAGGACCAATCCGCAAATAATAAAAAAGCAAAGGGAAGAAGACGTGTCGATAAAAGAACCATTTACCGATTTGGAAATTTCGAAATCCGAAAAAGGATTTTATGAAGGTTATAGCGTTGAAATTGCGCTATTGAGCAAAGGCATTATGGTGGCGCTTGTGCTCTGGGCCTTGATCTGGCCAGCCAATGCAAAGGGTGTGTTGGGAAGCCTGAACTGGCAATTGCTGGAAAGCTTCAATTCTTTTTATATTGTGATTGTTGGTTTGTTTTTCTTCTTCCTTTTGATCATTGCTCTTGCGCCGCAAACGGGCCGCCAAGTCATGGGTACGCCGGGGGAAGCGCCGGAATTTTCCAGTTTTTCATGGTTTTCCATGATGTTTGGTGCCGGTCTTGGGGTTGGCCTGATGGTGTTTGCCACAGCCGAACCTTTGGGCCTTTGGGGTTCTAACCCTGAAGTTCTGTCCGGTGCGGCTCAGGCCAATCAGCAAAATGCGGTCCAGTCCGCCTATCGCTACACCTATTTGCATTATGGGTTCCATGCCTGGGCAATTTATGTGGTGACCGGCCTGTCTTTGGCCTATTTTGCCTATACCCGCGATATGCCTTTGACCATCCGTACTGCGCTGACACCGCTCTTTGGCAAATTGATGAATGGTTTGCTGGGTCATGTTGTGGACGTGCTTGGCGTGGTTGCCACCATTTTGGGTGTGTCTGTAACAATTGGCTTTGGTGTGTCCCAATTCATCGATGGCCTTTATGCCATTACCGGTATGGAATGGATGATGGATATGACCGGTGATGCGCCCGCCCCCAATGTTGTGGGTCTGGTTGCTGGTTTGATCGTGATTATGGGCCTATCTATTCTCTCTGCCGTCTCTGGTGTTGGCCGTGGGGTGAAATATCTCTCCAACCTCAATCTGGTTCTCTCGCTGATCCTGTTGTTCACCTTTGTGGCTTTTGGCTCTTTTGCTTTTGCCATGACCACTTATGCAACGGCTTTGGTGGATTATATCCTGCATTTCCTGTCTTTGAGCTTTGGAACCTTTGGTCCGCAATCTGCGGCTGACTTTGCCGGTGCTTTGCCAGAACAGGCAAAAGCCCATGCTGATGCACTCTTTGGCGGTGCGACCAATGCTTGGGGCTCTTTTGATAAATTTGCCACTGGTCTGGAAGGCGATGCTGCCGCTTTGCCACAGGATGTGTTGCAAGCTGCTTATGCAGCGGGCGAGCAGGGCCGTCAATTTGGCTGGCAAGCAGGCTGGACTACCTTCTATTGGGCTTGGTGGATTGCCTTCTCGCCTTTTGTTGGCTTGTTCCTTGCGCGTATTTCCAAAGGCCGGTCCATTCGCGAATTTATCTTTGGCTGCGTGATTGCGCCTGCCTTGGTCTGTTTTGCATGGATGACCCTTTTGGGTGGTACAGCCATTGATCTGGAACTGGCAGGCACCGCAGAAGGCGCCATCATTGGGGCCTCCAACACGGCCAAATTGTTTGTCACGCTTGGTCAAATGCTCGATGGTCCTTTCCTGACAATCATCACCGTTATGTGTGTTGTGCTTGTCTTGACCTTCCTTGTAACCTCTGCCGATTCCGGCATCTTGGTGATGAACACCATTATGTCTGGTGGCGATCAGGAAACCGGCATCAAGCATCGCATTATTTGGGGCTTGATCCTGACATCTGTGATTGGTGTTTTGCTGATTGCAGCAGGTGAGGCAAATCCATTGGATGCTTTGAAAAATGCTATGATCATTGGGGCCTTGCCCTTCACCATGGTGATGAGTCTGATGTGTATTGCCCTTGGCAAAGCCTTGATCCGCGATAGCATGCGCCAGAAGGAAGCTGACGAATAAAAGCATGATAAAAGCTGGCCGGTTTTATGATTTGAAAAGCTGGTCAGCTTTTCTACCCACACCATCTGATCCAGTTTCCTGCCTTGTTTCTTTTTGCAAGCCAATGATTGTCTTTAGGAAAACTGGATAGGTGCGCAAGGCTTTCAATGCCTTTTCATAGCGTGCTGAACAGCTTCGCCTTTATCGTCAAGGCCTCTCGTATTGTCTCAAAATGTCTGGCAAAGCGTCTGGCCTGCATGTCATGCAAATGCATTTTACGAGGCATCTTTTGCCTCTGCCTTGGAATGATACCAACGGCATGAGCCATCCTTATTAATGAAGTGGAGGACAGAATGCGTATCAAGGAAGTGCATCTTTATCAGCATGATTTGCCGGTTAAAAACGGCCCCTATACCATGGCCAGTGGTGCGGTTTATGCCTTGGATACCACCTTGGTCAAACTGGTTGCAGAAGATGGCACAATTGGTTGGGGGGAGACCTGTCCGGTGGGGCCAACCTATGCCGAGGCCCATGCCGCAGGGGCGCGGGCGGCTTTGATGGCCATGGCACAAGGCCTGATTGGTACAGATATCTGGCCTTTGGCTGTGAACCGCAAAATGCATACTTTGCTAAATGGGCATAATTATGCCAAGGCGGCAATTGATATTGCCGCTCATGATCTGGCGGGCAAATGTCTGGGCGTCAATGTCGCCGATCTTTTGGGCGGGGCGGTAACAGATCGTGTTGCGTCTTATTATGCCAGTGGGGTTGGTGCCCCTGATGATATTGCCGCGCTGGCCAAACAGAAAGTGCAGGAAGGCTATCCGCGCTTGCAAGTTAAGGTTGGCGGGCGGCCTGTCGAGATTGATATTGAGACAATCTCTAAGGTTTGGGAGGTGATTAAGGGCAGCGGCATGAGATTGGCTGTGGATGGCAATCGGGGCTGGACGACCCGCGATGCCTTGCGCGTTAGCCGTGAATGTCCGCATATTCCTTTCATCATGGAGCAACCTTGCAACAGTTATCAGGATCTGGAAAAAATCCGCCCGCAAGTCAGCCATGGCATTTATATGGACGAAAATAGTGTCGATCTGAATGTTGTCATCTCAGCCGTTGGCACCAATCTGGTGGATGGCTTTGGCATGAAAGTCACCCGCATTGGCGGCTTGCACACTATGCGCACGTTCCGCGATATTTGCGAGGCGCGCAATCTGCCCCATACTTGCGATGACAGTTGGGGGGGCGATATCATTGCCGCGGCCTGCACCCAAATTGGCGCAACGGTCAAGCCGGAGCTGTTTGAGGGTGCATGGCTGGCCGCGCCTTATATTGAAGGCAATTATGATCCGAGCAACGGCATTCAGATTGAAGGCGGCCATATCAAACGACCAACAGGGCCGGGCTTGGGCGTCACACCTGATGAAACAAAATTTGGATCGCCAATCGCGTCTTATGGAGGCTGATCATGGTTGCCAGCCAAGACGATGTATGCGGTTCTGTTGACGGGCCATGGGGGATGGGTCAATCTTTCATGCCGTTGGTATAATGATCATGATGGCAAAGAAAAAGCGCGTCTGTAATGAAGCCAGACGCGCTTTTGTCTCATCATTTGCTTACGCTCTAGATTTTAGCTATTTTCTGCATGAAATCAGAGACTGTATTTTGCAGAGCCTGAGAGCGTTGGTTTAGAGAACTGGAGGCAGAGCGGACCTGCCCGGCAGAATTGGCTGTGCGATCCACAGAATTGTTAATCAATGAAACACTATCTGCCACACCGGCTGTGCCGGTTGCTGCGCTTTGAATGCCGTTGGACATATCATGCGTGGCTGCGGATTGCTGTTCAACAGCGGATGCGATGGAATTGGTGATGCTTTCCACTTCGCCCATGGTTGCTGTGATTTTGTCGATGGCTTCCACTGCATTATCAGTTGATTCCTGAATCAGCCGGATATGCTGGGAAATTTGATCGGTTGCACTGGCGGTTTGTCCGGCCAATTCTTTCACTTCCCCAGCGACAACGGCAAACCCTTTGCCTGCTTCACCCGCACGGGCGGATTCAATCGTCGCATTCAAAGCCAGCAGATTGGTTTGCTCGGCAATGGCTTGAATGAGGCTGATCGCTCCGGCAATTTCAACAGAGGCAGCTTTGAGCTTCTGCACATCGGAATTGGCCGAGACTGCACCTTCCGCTGCATTTGAAACAACGCTTGTAGCACGATTGACCTGTTGGCTGATTTCATGAATGGAAGAGGAGAGCTCCTCTGAAGAACCAGCGACGGATTGTACATTGTCAGAGGCATTGGCAGAGGCAGCCAAAACGTTTTGCGTTTGTGATTTTGTTTCATCAACAATGTCATCAAGGGAGCTGGCAGTTTCGTTCATTTGCCCTGCTGCCCCTTCAATTTCTTGCACGGTGGAGCGAATATCACCGTCAAAGACTTTCAGCAATTCGTCCATTTTGCGCATACGATCAGATTGAGCATCCGCTTCGCTTTCTCTGTCTTGCTGAAGCTTTTGGTTGTTGGCAATCGCATCGCGGAAGTGAGACAGGCTTTTTGCCATATCGCCGACTTCATCCTTGCGTTCAAGACCAGGAATGCTTTGGGTCAAATCGCCTTTGACAATCACCAGCATGGCTTCCTTGATCTTGTCATAGCCGTTGATGCCACGGGTCAAGACAAAGACCAGAGTGAAAGAGACGATGCTGATCAGAATAAGCATGGCAACCCATGTCAGGGTTTCATACATCGTGGCAGTCGACGTTGCCTCTGCAATGCGCTTATTGGTGCGCGCTTCAAGCATGCTGAAAAATTCGTCAACCGGCTTCATGATATCTGCTTTAAAGGCATGATATTGCTTAGAGTGGACCAGATCACGGGCGTGTTTGTAATTTTTAAAGCCTGTTTCATTGCCGTTGGCATCTTTGCCTTCGACCAGATTCATAGCCTCCACTTCCAGAGCTACCAAGCCATCGGAATTGGCTTTGGCCTGATTCAGTTTTTCAAATTCAGCGTCTGTAAAACCGGCTGCTTTCATCAAATCTGTCAGTGACACGGCTTGTGTGACCGGACGTGGGGAGGTCTCTCCTGCGGCAACAAAATCCCAATAAATGCGATGATAGTCTTGCGGGCGTGGTTTTTTGCCATTTCGGATATCGAGAATATCCATATATTGCTTTTTGTAGGACGCATCCCCTGTGAGCACATAAGTCCTGCCCAGACGGGTCAAATCATCAGAGCTTTGTCGCAATTCATCGGCAAGCAAATAAGACTGATATTTTTGTTTATGCGCATTGGCAATTTCAATGTCAGCTTTTTCCATCATGATCAGGCTAAAAATGCTGAAGGCTGAGAATAAAACACTTAAACCAGCCAATAAGTAAAATATTCTTCTAATAGATTGCATGATGTCACCGTTACAATTTTACAACTATAGTTACACAGCATTAAATAAGAAAAGTGAATGAGTGGTAACCAAATACGGGAAGTTGCATTATTTTTGAGCATAAGAGTCTAATTTTAAGGCATTTATCCCTATTAAAAATACGTATATTTTACATATGAATGCCTTTATGCCGTTGGTATTATTTGCTTATAGAAGAGAGCGCGAGGCCTCTTTGACATGGCGGGTGCCTTCGACGATCAGGCGGGTTGCCGAGCCGATTTCACTGACGCTGGAATCGATGGTGCCAACAGCTTGCGAAGCCATTTGCATATTTTGCGAAATTTCAACGGTCACGGCCTGTTGTTCGTCAACGGCGGTGGAAATGCTGGACGAGATGCCATTAATCTCTTCAATGATCTGGGTGATGTTGCCAATCGCATCCACCGCTTCACTGGTTGAAGATTGAATTTGTGATGTATGTTCGGCGATGGTCTCGGTTGCCTTGGAGGTCTGGTTGGCCAGTTCTTTAACCTCTGTTGCCACAACGGCAAAGCCTTTGCCTGATTCACCGGCTCTTGCCGCTTCAATGGTGGCATTGAGGGCCAGAAGGTTGGTTTTTTCGGCAATGTCGGAAATCAGATTGACCACTTCGCCAATATGGCTGGCGGCATTGGACAGGCTGGTGACGATGACGCCGGTTTTCTCTGCTTCATGAACCGCATTGTTGGAAACGCCCAACGCCTGTGTCACCTGACGGCTGATTTCGGAAACCGAGACAGACAATTCTTCGGATGCCGAGGCAACGGATTGCACATTGGACGAGGTATGGCCTGCCGCTTCAATGGCGGCATTGACTTTTTCCGAGGTGGCATCGACATTGTCGCTGATGGCATCCAGATCCTGATCAATCTGGGATTGGACCTGTGCCTTGCGCGAGCGCTCCTGAACTTTTGCAGTGATGTCGGTTGCAAATTTCACCACTTTAAAAGGCTTGCCATTCCAGTCCAAAATAGGATTGTAAGAGGCTTGAATCCAGATTTCATTGCCATTTTTGCCAATGCGTTTATATTCCGCGCTTTGGAATTGCCCGGATTGCAATTGCTCCCAAAATTGGCGATAAGCCGCGCTTTCGCGCTCGGTTGGCTTAACAAAGATGCGATGATGCTGTCCGACAATCTCTGAGAGATCATAGCCAACGGTTTTTGTGAAATTCTCATTGGCTGTGATGATGGTGCCATCCAGTTCAAACTCAATCACCGCTTGAGATTTGTTGATCGCAGCAAGCTGGCCTGCTTCTTCCGCCTGTTTGCGTTTTTGGGCCGTGATGTCAGAGACCAGTTTGATGGCCCCGATCACTGTGCCATTCTTTGTCACGATGGGATTATAGGAGCCATGCAGCCACAGATCCTCGCCGCGTTTGTTGATGCGGCGAAACTCTCCGCTAAAGCTTTTGCCTGCGGCAATATCCAGCCAGAAAGCGCGATAATCGGGGCTCTGGCGAATGTCATCGGGTACGAACATGCTGTGATGCTGTCCGACAATCTCGTTCAGCTGATAGCCGGTCGTGGCCAGAAAATTTTCATTGGCGGACAAGATAGTGCCATCGGGAGCGAATTTGATAATAGCCTGACTGACATTCAGGGCCAGCAAGCATTGACGGTCGCTGATTTTGGTCTCAATCCCGAATAAGTCCAACATAATGGTCACCATGATCAATATAGATTTTGTCGATGTTGGCATTCTTCGCATTTTCAAAGTTAAAAAAGTATATAGACGGCCAAAGGAAGAGACAAAAAACTGGACAGAGAGTACCAAAATGTTAATCAGTGGATATTTATTTCAAATATCAAAGGCTTAGTGAGTTTTATATTACACACTTTTCGAAAAATATGCTTAGAAACAAAATACTCTAGGCGGTATATCCAGCCCTCTCCCCCTTTTCATACCACCATAAGGGTACCATGACGGGTTGTCTGAAAAGGGGGAGAGGGCTGGCTCAGGACTTTAAAATCAGGCCACTTTGGTTAGACGTGCCAGCGGCAAGGTGAGGGTGAAGCAACTTCCCTTGCCCTCTTGTGAGGAAACAGAGAGCGTGCCGCCATGGCTGTCGACAATGATGCTATGACACAGGGCCAGTCCATGGCCGGTGCCGCGTCCCGGTGCTTTGCTCGTATAAAAAACGTCGAAAATTTTGCCAAGCTGGGTCTTGGACATGCCACAGCCATTATCCTGCACGCTTAAGGTGATATGATCTTGATCGCTGTCCAGCTTCATGGTGATTTCGCCCTCCTGACGTTTGGCATCTTCAATGGCGTGCAGGGCATTGGACAAAAGATGCTGGATCACCTGATTGATCTGGGCGCGCTGGCAAGAGACTTTGGGCAAGGGATGGTTTGTTGGCACAAGGATGTCAATCTTGGTTTTGGACTGCCATTGGCTTTTGGATATGTGAAGGGTTGTCTCAATGGCATCCTTGAGATTGACCAATTCGCGGGTGTCGCTTTCATGGGCGGCAAATTGCTTGAAGGTCAGAATTTGGTCGCGAATGCGGTGAGTGCCATTTTGGATTTCTGTGACAGCTTGCGGCAATTCAGTCTTTAAAAAGTCCCAGTCTGCCTCTTCCATAGCTTGATTGAGAGCATCTATATTTAACCCATGCGGGCTCTGGCCCTGTTGGCAAAGGTGATCCATCATCGTGCATAGATCTTGAAGACCATTGGCGACAAAGGTGATATTGTCCGAGATGAATTGTGCAGGTGTGTTGATTTCATGGGCCATGCTGTTGGCCATGGTGCCAAGGGCCTCTGTCTTGTGCTGCTGCATGACTTGCAATTGCAAATGACGATTTTCTTCCAACGCCTGATACAGATCGGTGACATCGGTTTGCACCAGCACCTTGCCGCCATTGGACATGGATTGATGGGCCAGCAGGAGATGACGACCATCGTGCAAGCGGCATTCGCGTCGTGTCTTGGGGGCGGGCTTGCGCAGGATAGACAGCGTTTGGTCAACAAAGTCAGGTCCGGTCTCCTGCATACAAATCTGTTGCGCGGCAAAGAGGCTGCGGGCCGTTGTTGGCACCTCGCTTACAGGCAGATCGCTCAAATCATATTGGTCGCGATAGGCTTTGTTCATCAGGATGATGTTTTCATCCCGATCGAAAATCACAACCCCATCCTGCATATTGTCCAAGGCGTCTTTCAAGGTGCTTTGGGCAAAATCGCGCCCCTTTTCAGCATCAAGGCGGGCTTTTTCGGCCAGATCGGCATAATCTTTTAAGGCGCGGGACATATGGTTGAAGCTTTTGGCCGTCTGGGCCAGCTCATCCTTGCCCTTAACTTGGATTTGATGGCCAAAATCACCGGCGGCAACCTGTTTGGCGCCTGTTTTCAAAGATTGCAATTGAGCGGTCAGATAGGTGCCCAAAATCCAGCCAGCCAGCGCAACCAGCAGCATTTCAGACAAGGCAATGGTGGTCATCCAGCTGAAAGCAGAGCTGATTATGGTCTCTAACTGTGCGGTGGACAGGCCTAGCTCAATCCGGCCAAAGTCGCTATTGGCGATTTGAACGGGGGCGAAGACATCCAGACGTTGATCCGATTGCGCCGCCTCAATGGAGGCGTCAGCGTGAAAGGGTTGGGCCAGCGCGTCCGCATCGCCCCCCTGGCTCAAGGTTTGGCCATTTTGATTGCGGATGCGCAAATAGACAATGTCCTTGTTGCGCAAGGTCTGCTCGACAAGCGCGTCCAGCGTCGCCAAATCAACCGCAATGACCGCATCAGCCGTCATGGTTGCCACCAATTTGGCCGTGGATTGCCCGCGTTGCAGCAATTGTTCCTGATTGGATATGGTCAGATAATGAAGCCCGCTGACAATCAGGATGCTCAAGAGTAGGGCTTCAATGGCAGCAATGCCGAAAATTGTTTTTAACCGGAATGACATTGCAAAACGCTATCTGTGGTAATTTGTGTATGTTGTTTGCTCAGATTGAGCGAGCGCACATCATTCCAGTCGCTGTCCTTGGCTTTTATGAAAGCCTTCATACCCAAGGGTTTGAGCACTGCATCGCTCTCAAGGCTCATTGCCGTCATACTATCGGTTATTTTGGCAAGGCTTTTGGCATCAACCCGGTTGTGAGCGGCAAAGGCATGGGGCGTATAGCCATCGGTTTTATAGAGAATGCGCAATTGGCCGCGCAGCTCCTTTGGGATATTGCCAAAGGTGCGCATCACCCCGCCGCCAGCGGGAAACAGGCCTGCGGCAACCGAGCGATAGACCGAATCATGCGAGCGCACATAAATTGGCGAGATCTGCATATCGCGCATATTCATTTCCGCGCGGGGAATGACGCTGGCCCCAAAAGCGGCAGGGGAGGGAAAGGCAATTTGCTTCTTGTCCAATTGCTCCAATGCGCTATGGCTGCTGTCTTTTCGCACCACAATAATGCCCTTTAGCTGTTTATTGGCCTGACGGGCAAAGGCTTTATAGCCGCTGCTCTCGTTGAAGATGGTGAAATGATAGGGGTTCATATAAGCCAGATCATAGGCCCCTTTTGCCAGACAGGCCTCAAAGGTGGGAATATCCTTTGCGGTGGCAAAGCGAATGGGGATACCGCTTTTCTGGCTCAAATGCGCCAACATTGGCACCCAGGTCTGCGCCAGACGGGTGGCGGATTGTTGGGGGACAATGCCAAAGACAAGGGCTTTTTGATCTTGGGCTTTTACAGGAGAGATGTTCAGCATGGCGCTCATCCCAATGCCAAGGGTCAGTCCAAGGGCAAGGCCTTTTTGCTGCAAAGCACGGGACGGGGATGTGTTATAAAATTTCAAATTATATCGCTTACTCATTTTGGTATCTCCTGCATTTTCAATGATTTGTAGCTTATAAGTGATTGTTTCTCCTTTTTGCCTGTTCTGTTTGCGCTTGGTTTGGGGTCTTTGGCTCTAGGTGGGGTTGTTTTTGGATATTTGGCTCTAGGTGCGCTTTTAAAAAAGCTTTGGATCAGGAGGCATTTTTCCAGCGTGAAATATGGACCTCTTCCTCAATCAAACCGGCTTCTTGCATGGCTTTCAGGCGTTTGATGAGGATCGAACTTAATTCTGCTCCGCTGGCCAGCAAGATCCGGCCCTGTTTGTCCTTGATGGGCTTCATGATCATGTCCCCCTCATGCAAATGAGCGGCGGCCAGATGCTCAAAGACCTGAATTTTTGGCCCGTCATATTCGTCTTGGCTGAGCAAAATGCGTCTGGTAATTTGCAAAATGCCATTGTCATAGAGATGGGATTGCTCATCCATCTGCGCAAAGGCCTCTTCCAAATCCTTGTTGTGATCTTTGGTTAGATCCACCAGATCAATGAGGATTTTCAAAAGGCGCGAGACAGCGGGCAAGTCATCGCCTTTGACATCATCTAGGGGGAAGCCACTGCCGTCATAGGCTTTGCGGCTGTAATAAACGGCTTTTGCCACCCCATCGAGACGGGGGATATTGTGGATCAGATCCCGTGCCGCTTCCGGCATGGCCTCAATCAGCCTTTGCTCCTCATGGCCTAGAGCGTCCCCGGCATAATGGCGGGCGGCAAGGCTGTCTGGCAGTGTGATGGCCCCAATCGGATAGAGCATGGTGGCCAGATTGGTTTCCCAGCCTGCAGCTATGTCCAAATGAGGAGCAAGGGCTTTGGCCCATTTTTGCACGCGGGCGGTTTTTTTAAAGGCATCGGGTTTGGCCAGAGATAGCATGTCGGTCAAAACCTTGACACTGCCGGACAGGGTTTGTTCCAGCAAGGTTTTTTCGCGCATCAAAAGGGCGTGATGCTGCGCCCCTTCCTTAATCGCGGCCAGAAGATTGGCAGGTTGGCAGGGTTTGCGCACAAAGCGATATACATGGCCATCATTGACCGCGGAAATGGCGGTTTCCTGATCGTCATTGCCGGTGAGCATGATCCGCACGGTTGAAGGCCAGCGCTTTGATGCTTCGCCCAACAGAGTGACACCTTTCATAGAGGGCATATTCTGGTCACTGACCAACACGCTGAACGGGCCATTTTTCTCCAGCGAATGCAAGGCTTCCTCACCACTGGCGGCGATATAGAGATCAATCTCCTTGCGCAGCAGCCGCTTTGCCGCACTGAGCAAATTGGTATCGTCATCGACAAAAAGAACTTTGATTTTCTCGGCCATCTCTGCTCCTTGTCTTATATCAGGCTGCCTGATTGTGGCTGTCGTGAAGGCTGGCAAAGAGGATTTCCAGCACAGCGTCAGGGTTGCTATAGGCTGTATTGCTTTGGGCTATATCGGTTAAGATATCTGCCAAGGCATCGGGCAGGCCCAACAAGGTGACCATATAGGCGGGGATTGCCTTATTTGCTGTCTCCGGCTTTTCATCTGTTAACCCAAGCCCGCAGAAGAGACAGGCGGCAAAACCCAGATCCTGCTGATCTGGCGTCAGGCTCTGATGCATACTCTGCGCCTGCCATTGGCGGATCAATTGCTTTTGAAACTGGTAAAAAGGAGCCTTTTGCTGCTCGAAAGAGACAGGGGCGTGATTGCCCAGCCGGCCCCGTTTCAAAAGGGTTGCTATGCGGTCACAACCAATGGTTTCAACGGCTTTTTGGATGTTGCAGGTGGTGACAGGGCGGCCAAAATAGGCGGAATTGGCCAATTGTAGCAGGCGCGCCGACAAAGCGGCATCTTGCCCGACCAAAGCGGCCAGTCCTTCTTCTTCTGCCTGTGGCTGATCCAGATAATCTATCAGGCTCGCAAAGAGAGAGGCGGGTGTCTGCAAGCGATCAAGATAGGAGTGATCTTGCTCCACTGTTGGCAGGTTCAGTTTATCTTTCTGCTGCAACGGGGCCTCAATGGCTCTGATCAGGCTTTCAGGATCGCAAGGTTTGGCCAAAAAGCGATGACTGCGGCCAACGGTGCGCATGGTCTGGTCCGGCTCAGCTTCGCCTGACAGCATGATGCGGATGATGCCGGGCCAGTGCAACGAGATTTGCTCGAACAAATCCGCGCCATTGACGCCGGGCATACGCATGTCAGACACCACGACATCTGCCGGATTGCTGGCCAAAGCCTCAAAAGCGGCCTCGCCGCCATCATAAAAATGCATGTCCCAGACATGGCGTTGCGAGCGGCAAAAGCGTTTCAGACCATTGAGCACATTTGGCTCGTCATCGACAAAGAAGATAACCGGTTTTTGCATGATCAGTGTCCTCCTGTCTCATCGCTGATAGGCAGAGTGATGACGAAATGCGCCCCTTGTCCTTCTTGGCCGATATAGCGCAACGTGCCGCCATGCTTTTGATGGATAATGGCATAGGCAATGGCCAGCCCCTGACCGCTGCCCTTGCCAATATCTTTGGTGGTGAAGAAGGGATCGAAAATCCGCTCCTGCAAGTCCTTTGAAACGCCAGGGCCATTGTCACGAATGCAAATTTCAATGCTGCTATCCAGCGCCCGGCTGGCAATGGCAATCTGGCCACGCTCTGGCAGATCGGCGCTATGGATTGCGTCCGCTGCATTGACAATCAGATTGAGGATGACTTGCGAAATCTCGCTGGGCATGGCCATGATAGTGGGCAGATCCGGTGCCAGATCCAGATCCATGTCAGCGACATATTTCCATTGATTGCGGGTCACCGCCAAGGTGGTTTCGATCATTTTGTTGACATCAAGGTCAACTTTTTCGTCTTCGCCGGGATGGGAAAATTCCTTAATGGCATTGACGATGGTGGCCACCTGTTTGGCCCCTTGCAAGGATTGATCAATGGCTTGCGGGGCTTCTTCCAGCAAATAGTCGAGGTCAATTTCCTTGGCTTTTTCCTCTGCCAGCTTTTGCGCTTTTGCCAGTTGGGTTGGGTCAAAGCCCAGCTGTTCCAAGGTTGCAAAGCTGGTTTGAAAAGCTTCGATCAAGACCTGTAAATCACCGATCGTCTCGTCCAGAAAGCGCATATTGTCCGAGATATATTGAATAGGTGTGTTGATTTCATGGGCCACCCCACTGGCCAATGTGCCAAGGGCTTCCATTTTGTGGGTTTGGTTCAATTCGCGTTCCAGCGCCACGCGCTTTGCTTCTTCATGCTTGCGTTGGGTGATGTCATTAAAGATCCAGACCGCCCGGTCCCATCCCAGATGGTCAAGGCAGGTGATGCCGAACTCAATAGGAAATTCGCTGCCATCGCTGCGCTTGCCAATGGCTTCAAACAGGGTGCGGCTTGTTTCCAGCTCCGGCTCTGCTGCCATCATCACAAAGCGACTGGCCTCATCCCAATTGGCAAACAGCTCTGTGACATCAAAGGTCTGGTCCAGTTTGCCAAACATATCCATGGCGGCGGGATTGGCACGAATGACCGTCATGTCGGTCTGGGTCAGGCAGATGCCAGCAAGGGTATTGTCCAAAATGGTGTTGAGTTGCAGGCGCTGATTTTCCAGCGAGCTGGCGGTCAGCTTCAAGGTTTGATTGGCTTCAAACAGCTCCTGACTTTTTTCTTCCAGCAATTTTTCCGCCTCTTGGCGGGCCAGCCTCTCGCGGCGCAGACGATGGGCCATGCGCTCGGGCGATAGATCGCTCAAATCTTCTAGCGTGCTGTTATCATGAAGCGAATGCATTGGGCTTCTCCTTCCTGATCCAGATCCTGGCGCTGATAGTCATGGCTTTGGCCAAAATGCTCAATGGCCCCGGCAATCAGCCCTTCTGCTAAATCCCCCATCATGCGGTCCGATTTGTAAATCATTTCCAGATCGCCATTGTCCTGCAAATGGGTCTGAAGATTGGGCAGGGTGGCATCGGGATAAAGCTTGCGAACTTCTGCATGGATATAATCGTCCACTTTCATCAGAAAGTCGGTAATCTCGGGCAATTCAGCAAAGAAAGCGGGAAAGAGCACAGTGAAACGGCGCAAAAGATGGGTGCCAAAGGCCTGAATCAAATCAGGCACGGCAAGGCCGGTCTTTTCTGACAGGGTGAGCACCAGCGCCACGATTTCATCATGATCATAGGTGCCAACACGCGTATAGACGCCGCCAGAGGGCAAATTGGCATCCATAATGACCTGTTCAGCCATGTTGGCACCAAACTTTGTTTCCATCAATTCTATGAATTCCGTAAAGACTATACCCTTCATATCCAGCTGACCATCCTAATAAATTTTTGATATTTAGTAATATGATAATCTTTTAGTTGAGTAATTGTTATCAAATCTTTCTATAAATACTTGAATTAATCTTATGATTTACAAAAGATTAATAGAATAAAGGAGGCGAATATTTATGGTCATGAACAGTCAAAATACTTTGGAACAGGAAAAAACGGATCAGAGTGCAGCCAGATTTGAAGGACAGCCCTCTATTCTTTTTGTTGATGATGAAATCCCGATGGTGCTGGGATTGAAGCGCAATCTGCGCGCCTTTTTCAATGTTGAGGGCGCTTTGGGGGCGGAACAGGCCCTTGAAATGATGGAGAAAAATCAGGATTTTGCAGTTGTGGTCTCTGATATGCGAATGCCGGATATGGATGGGGCCAGTTTTCTGGCCGAAGTGCGGCGGCGCTTTCCATCCATTGTGCGTATCATGCTGACGGGGGATCAGTCTCAGCAGACCCCGCAAGAGGCCATCAGCAAGGGTGGGGTCTTTCGGCTTTTGCACAAACCTTGCAGTGAGGAGCAGATGCGAGAGGTGCTGTGCGAAGCCCTTAAAGAGCATGAACGGCTCAAGGACCATGGCAAAAAAATCGAAATTTTGCTGGAAGCTTATGACAATGATCGCATGACCATGTTGCAAAAATTGCTCGATTACAGCGATATCTGGTCCAAGGACAGCGCCCAGCCCGACTTTGTGCGCAGCTATTGTCAACAGCTTGATCAAGAGGCCAAACAGGTGTTTGAGCAAGCCAATCGTTTGATGACGTTCATGGCATTGGCGGACAGCAATTTGCGACCCAAACCACACTGGATTGCCTTTTCAGAGCTGTTTGATCTGCTTCAGATTTCCTTGTGCGATAAACTGCAGAGCAAGGAATGTCTGTTGGAAGGATATGTGGCCCCGGCTTGCACCCAGCTGGCGCTGGATCAAAAGAACATGCATATGGCTTTGTCCATTTTGCTGGAACAGGCCCTTGAGTCTATGCCGATTGGCAGCCATTTGCGGCTTTGCTTGGTGCCAGAAGCCGAGCATCAAGGGGTGGCGCATATCTATCTGGAGCAGCTGAACATTGAGCCAGAAAAGCCCCCTCAAACTTTGGCTTTGCCAGCATTGGAGTCAAAACTTGTTGAGCATATTTGCCATATGCATGACGGGCGGCTGGTGATCTCCCACGCTTTCAATGCTCCGGGCCAAGGCCATCTGGCCTTTTCGCTATTTTTGCCATTATAGGAGGCTGGAGATGCGGCCTAAAAGTCTCGGTACGAGGCTTTTAAATCGGGTGCTAAGGACTTCTCTTATTGGGCGGCTTCCTGATGCAGAGGGGTGTTTAAAAGCTGGCGTATTTCAGAGCGGCAAGAGCCGCAATTGGTGCCCGCTTTGAGGTGGTGGCCAATCTCGCTCTCATTTTGGCAGCCATGTTCTTCTATGGCACGAAGGATCTCATTGCGCCCAACGCAAAAGCAGGAGCAAATAATCGCGCCTTTGTCGGGGCCTTTTGCGCCGTCTTGGCCGGCAAGCCATTGATGGCGATTGGAGAGGGCGGGATGGGCAGAACTTTGAGAAAAAAGGCGGCAGGCCCATGAGCGTGATAAGGCAACAGGGGCGGGCGCCAGATAGACAAGACCCTCCAGTCCCTTGTCCCCAAAGCGCAAAAAGCGCTCGATGGCGCGTGGCTCATCGCGATAATGGGTAAAATGGCTGGTTCTGCCAATCAGGTCTGCGGCAAAGATTGCGCCATTTTTGACAGGGGACAGACGCGCAAATTCTATTTGCCAACCGCCGTCAATTTTGGCGCAAGCCCAATAATCGGCTTCTATTGTCTCTGGCTTTGTGCGCACCAGCGCAAAGCCATATTGGCGCATCATTAAGGGCCGGATGGTCACCGAAGACATTTTGGAGGCGGGCTGGCCGGAAAAAGGATCGGTCTTGGCCAGTACCAAAGCATCAATACGACCATGAGAGGCATAGTGAGCATTCCAGTGAAAGGGCACAAAAATTTGCCCCGGTTGCACCCTGTCTGTGATCAGAACCCTTAGCCTTGCACTGCCAAGCGCATTGAATAATTCAACGATCTGGGCATCCTCTATGCCGAGATTTCGGGCATCTTCTGGATGCAATTCAACAAAGGGTTCCGCGATATGTTGAGAGAGGCGCGGGGCTTTGCCAGTGCGGGTCATGGTGTGCCATTGATCACGCAAGCGCCCCGTATTGAGCAAAAAGGGGTGTGTTTGTTCCGATAAGGGTAATCTGGCATTGTCAATGGCAATGAATTTGGCCTTGCCGTCTGGATGATAAAAGCGCCCATCGGCAAAGAAGCGCTGGGAGCTTGTGCTTTGCCTTACATGTGAGGGCCTTGTATGTGAGGGTTGGGGCCATTGAAAAGGGTCAAGTCTGTCATACTCATCGGCTTTGATGTCGGCATAGGCCGAAATGTCAAAATCGCGTGCGCCCCCATTGGCATATCCTGAAAGGGCGGCATGCTCGGCAAAAATCTCGGCGCTGCTTTGATAGTCAAATGCTTCGCCAAAGCCCATCCGTTTGGCTACCTGACAGATTTGCCACCAATCGGGGCGAGCTTTGCCAGAGGCGGGCCGGAAAGGCCGCTGACGCGAAATGCGCCGCTCGGAGTTGGTCACAGTGCCGTTTTTCTCTCCCCAATCGCTTGAAGGCAGCAAAAGATCGGCATAGGCGGCGCTATCGGTTTTGGCCTGAACATCGGAGAGCACCACAAAGGGACAATTTTGCAAGGCTTTGGCAATTTTATCGGCATTGGGCATACTGACCACCGGATTGGTGGACATGATCCAAAGCGCCTTGATCGTGCCTGCCTCAATGGCGTCAAACAGATCCACCGCTTTCAAGCCCGGCTCGCGGGCCAGATTGGGCGCTTGCCAGAAATCACTCAAAAGTTGCCAATGCTCATCGCAGCCAAAGTCAAGATGGGCGGCCAGCATATTGGCCAGTCCGCCCACCTCCCGCCCGCCCATGGCGTTGGGTTGACCGGTGACAGAAAAAGGCCCCATACCGGGCTTACCGATGCGTCCTGTTGCCAAATGGCAATTGAGAATGGCATTGACCTTGTCTGTGCCACCAATAGATTGATTGACGCCCTGACTGTAAAGGGTCACGGCTTTTTCATGGCTTAAAAACAGATCGTAAAAATCGGCGATCTGCAATTGGCTCAGACCGCTCAGGGCGCTCAATTCGGTATAATCGGATTGACTTGCGGCCTTGTGTAAGGCTTTATCAAAGCCGGTGGTATGCTGATTGATATAGGCAAAATCCAGCGCATCATTACGGGCCAGATATTGCAATAAGCCATTGAAAAGCGCGCTGTCTCCATCTGGCGTGATTGGCAAATGCATATCGGCAATGGAAGCGGTGACGGTGGCACGCGGATCAATCACCACGATCTTTAAAGACGGTCTTTTTTGTTTTGTCGCTTCAATACGTTGGAACAAAACCGGATGGCACCATGCCAGATTGGAGCCGACAATGGTGATCAGATCCGCCTCTTCCAGATCCTCATAACAGCCCGGCACCGTATCACTGCCAAAGGCGCGCTTGTGACCGGCAACACTAGAGGCCATGCAAAGGCGTGAATTGGTATCGATATTGCCGGAGCCGACAAAGCCTTTCATCCATTTGTTAGCGACATAATAATCTTCGGTCAAAATTTGCCCCGCAGCATAAATGGCAACGGCGTTCGGGCCATGGTCGCGAATGGCGGATGAGAATTTTTCTGCCACCAGATCCAGCGCTTTGTCCCAATCAATGGGATTGCCATTCAGGCTTGGTGCCAGCAAACGGCCTTCCAGATTGGTGGTTTCGCCCAAAGCGGAGCCTTTGGAGCAAAGGCGTCCGAAATTGGCCGGATGATTAGGATCGCCCTTTACCTTGATAGAGCCATCAATCTGAGGGGTGACCAGCACCCCACAACCCACGCCGCAATAGGGGC
Organism: Cohaesibacter sp.; assembly: GCA_025800145.1. Taxonomy (GTDB): domain Bacteria; phylum Pseudomonadota; class Alphaproteobacteria; order Rhizobiales; family Cohaesibacteraceae; genus Cohaesibacter. The sequence goes on along the minus strand of JAOXSH010000005.1, from coordinate 8,858 downwards.
AGGTGGTGCGAATGCAGGGAGCGGTACTGTCTTTGTTGTGCGCGCGTGTCGCGATATCAGACATCAGGCCACCCCACGCGCCAAAGGAAGACCCAACAGGATATCCTGTTCTTGGCGCTGAATGGCATAAGTCTGGACCTGCCCCACATCTGCCCCCAATGCCTGACCGTTCTTGAGATCAATCTCCCAATTGCAAATGGGGCAGGAGACGGAGCGATCCGAGACAATGCCTTGGGAGATCGGGCCATCGCAATTGGTGCAAATATCTTCCAGCGCAAAAATTTCATCCTCAAAGCTGCGGAAAATGGCAATCACCTTGCCACTATGCTCGACACAGCGCGCCCCGCGTTGGGGAATGTCGGACAAACTGCCAATGGCAATCCATAAAAGATCATCCTGTCTCATTCTGCTGCCTCCAGCTTGAGCACGGCCATGGGGTTAAATTCATGCTTGTCCTTGCCCGAAACCCGTTCGGACCATGGATCAACTTGCGCAAAGCGCTGGGAATAGACAAAGCGCTCATAGAGCTGCTGGCGCAAATCCGCGTCGTCCATGATTCGCTGGCGGATATTCTCGACCCCGACACGGGCCGCCCATTTGTAAATGCGCTCCAGATAATGGCCTTCCTCGCGATAAAGCTGAATGAGGGCCACCACATGCTCCATGACCGCGTCTTGGCTTTTGACGATGCCCAGACTTTGCGTGCCGTGAATATCGAGACCCGCTGCGCCGGCAAACTGGATGTCATAGCCTCCTTGCCCGCAAATGATGCCGATATCCTTGCAAGTGGCCTCGGCGCAATTGCGCGGACAACCAGAGACCGCCAATTTCAGTTTGGCCGGTGTCCATGATCCCCAGCAGAATTTCTCGATGCGAATGCCAAGGCCGGTGGAATCTTGCGTGCCAAAGCGGCACCAGTCAGAGCCAACGCAGGTTTTGACGGTGCGCAAGCCCTTGGCATAGGCTTGACCGGAGACAAAGCCGACCTTACCCAGATCTTCCCAGACCGCAGGCAGATCCTGCTTTTCAATGCCAAGCAGATCAATGCGTTGTCCGCCGGTGACTTTCACCGTTGGAATATCAAATTTATCCACCACATCGGCAATGGCCCGCAATTCGGCGGCATTGGTAACGCCTCCCCACATGCGCGGCACAACGGAATAGGTGCCATCTTTTTGGATATTGGCATGGACGCGCTCATTGATGAAGCGCGATTGGTAATCATCTTCATAGTCACCGGGCCAGTCAGCAACCAGATAATAATTAAGCGCTGGCCGGCATTTGGCGCAGCCGGTCGAGCTTTTCCACTCCAGCGCTTGCAGCACAGCGGGAATGGATTTTAAGCCTTGGCGTCGGATTTCCTTGCGAATGGTGGCATGGTCATGATCAGAGCAGGGGCAAATAGGCAAGGTTGCATTGGGATTATAGCCATCGCCCAATGTCAGCTCCAACAGATTTTCAACCAGATTGGAGCAAGTGCCACAGGATGCGGACGCTTTGGTATGGGCGCGGACTTCTTCAAGAGAGCTCAGGCCCAATTCTGTGATGGATGTGGTGATGGTTGATTTACAAATGCCGTTACAGCCGCAGATTTCCGCATCATCTGGCAAGGCTGCAACGGCCTCCATAGGGTCCAGGGGGGCACCTCCCTGATAGGCCTGACCAAAGATCAGCGTCTCGCGCATCTGCGAGATATCGGTGCCTTTTTTCAACTGGTCAAAAAACCATGGCCCATCCGCTGTCTCGCCATATAAGACCGCCCCAATGATGCGATTGTCTTTAAGGACCAGCCGTTTATAAACTCCGGCAGTGGCATCGCGCAGGACGATTTCCTCTCTGTCCGGGCCTTGGGCAAAATCGCCAGCAGAATAAAGGTCAATGCCGGTGACTTTAAGCTTGGTGGCGGTGACAGAGCCTTGATAGGCGGCCTGCTGCCCCAGCAAATCATTGGCCAACACCGCCGCCATTTCATAAAGCGGCGCCACAAGGCCATAACATTGCTCTTTATGTTCCACACATTCGCCAAGGGCATAAATATCAGGATCCGAGGTGAGCATCTGGTCATTGACGATTATGCCGCGATTACACGCAAGGCCCGCCTCTTTGGCCAGTGCAATGGAGGGGCGAATGCCAACAGCCATCACCACAATAGAGGCCTCAATGATGGTGCCATTGTCCAGCTCAACGCCGCAAACCTTGCCGTCCCGCTCCAAAATGGTCTTGGAATTGGCGTTGGTCAGAATATCTATGCCCCGCTCCATCATCGCTTCTTTGAGCAAATGGCCGGATGCCTCATCCATCTGGCGTTCCATCAAGGTGGGCATCAAATGCAGCACGGTGACATCCATGCCCTGCTCTTTGAGGCCAGCGGCGGCTTCCAGCCCCAGCAACCCGCCGCCAATCACCACCGCCGAGCCGCCTTGTTTGGCGGCGGCCAGCATATGCTCCACATCATCCAGATCGCGATAGACCAGAACGCCGTCCAGATCATGGCCGGGCATAGGAATGATGAAAGGATTGGAGCCAGTGGCAATGACCAATTTGTCATAAGGGGCTTTTATGCCCGTATCGGACAGAACAGCGCGCGCGTTGCGATCAATCTCGGCAATTCTGGCCCCTTTATGCAAGGTGATGCCATGGTCCGTATACCAGTCATCATTATGGGTGATGATATCCTCATAGCTTTTTTCACCCGATAGAACCGGAGAGAGCATCAGGCGATTATAATTCACCCGTGGTTCTGCATTGAAGATGGTAATGTCATAGACATCGGGGTCTTTTTCGAACAGATATTCGAGCATCCTGCCCGGTGCCATGCCATTGCCAACAATGACAAGTTTCTTTTTCATGATATGTGTCCTCCTCTCTTTGCAAGAAAGAGCGCAGACCAATTGAACACGGGCCAATTGAATATGGGGTCCGTCTCAATTGGCGCAACTGTTATGCCGCCGGGTTTCCGGCTTTTGACTGGCGCTCCATACGAGCCGCCCGTTTTTTCTGAATGGAGAGAAGCTGCTCTTGATCGGGATTGGCCCCGCCTTCATAGGCTTCCAGAAAATCCAGCAATTCTTCGCGATAGGCGTAATAATCGGCATGGGCCAGCAAATCTTTGCGGCTGCGTGGATGGGGCAGATCCACCTCCATAATATTACCAATTTTTGCCCGTGGGCCGTTGGACATCATCACCACGCGATCGGCCAGCAAAATGGCTTCATCTACATCATGGGTGACGCAAATGGCTGAAACTTTGGTTTGTCGCCAGACATCCATCAACACATCTTGCAATTCCCAGCGTGTCAGGCTGTCCAGCATCCCGAAAGGCTCGTCCAGAAGCAGTAATTTGGGCGAGAGGGCAAAAGCGCGAGCAATGCCCACCCGCTGGCGCATGCCGTTGGACATGTCGTTGGCCGTTTGATGCATGGCATCGCCAAGACCAACGATAGAGAGATAATAGTCAACAATATCGCGGCGCTCTGCGCTCAACAGAGTGGGAAAGACCTGCTCGACCCCCAACATGACATTTTCATAGGCGCTTAGCCATGGCATGAGAGAGGGCGATTGAAAGACCACCGCCTTGTCCGGGCCTGCCTCAATAATTTCCTTGCCCGCTAAAATGATACCGCCGCTGGTGATGCTGTTAAGGCCAGAGGCCATGGACAGAACCGTGGATTTGCCACAACCTGAATGTCCAATCAGGGTGATAAACTCCCCTTCCTTGATCTTTAAATCAAAATCTTCCACCACAGTTAGCGGCCCTTTGGGGGTTGGATAGACTTTGGTGACGCGCGAGAAATCCACATAACGCTCGCGCAGGCTCTCACCGTTTGCCTCGTTTTTTGTGGGGTCGCTGTCTTTTTGGCGGGCCTGTTCCAGCGAGATAACATTGGGCAGGCTCGCCAACTCGTCACTTTCCATGCCACGCTCAAGACCCACTTGCATCAGATAATCGGTGATGGACGCCCGCAAATGGATGAAATCGGCATCGCTATTCACCGCCCCGCGATCGCGCGGATGGGGCAGGTTGATTTTAAATTCTGGTCCTAATTTGGCCTTGGGGCCGGGGGTGAGGGGGATCACCCGATCGGCCAGCAAAATGGCCTCATCCACGTCATTTGTGATCAGGATGATGGTTTTCTTTTCCTTTTGAGAGATTTCGGCAAATTCATCCTGCAATTTGGCCCGTGTCAGGGCATCCAGCGCCGAGAGTGGCTCATCGAGCAACAGAATTTCTGGCCGCATGGCAAGGGCGCGGGCGACGGAGACCCGCTGACGCATTCCACCCGATAATTCTGCCGGTTTGCGCTCTTTGGCATGGGTCAGGCCCACCATATCGATATAATGATTGGCCAGCTCTATGCGCTCGGATTTTGGCTTGTCCGCAAAGACGCTGTCAACGGCCAGCATCACATTGCCAAAGACCGAGAGCCATGGCATCAGGGAATAGGATTGAAAGACCAGTCCGCGCTCCGGGCCGGGGCCATCAATCTGTTTGCCGCGATAAATGACCCCGCCTTTATCGGGTTCTACCAAGCCTGCCATAGCGGAAATCAAAGTGGTTTTGCCAGAGCCGGAAAAGCCAAGAATGGCGACAAATTCTCCTTCTTCCACGGACAGAAAGATATCATCCAGCACTTCATTGCGATGATCGCCTTCGCCAAAGCCGATAGAGAGACCGGAACATTCAAGAATAGCCATAATTTGCTCCTGAGCCTAGCGATTGGATGAGAAGGTGAAAGCCTGCTGCAAAGCATACATCAGACGATCAAGCATGAAGCCGATCAGGCCAATAGTGAGCACGGCAACAATGATTTTGGCCAAAGACTGGGAGGAGCCATTTTGAAATTCGTCCCAGACAAATTTGCCAAGGCCGGGATTTTGCGCCAGCATTTCGGCAGCAATCAGCACCATCCAGCCCACACCCAGCGACAAGCGCAGGCCGGTGAAAATCAGCGGTAGGGATGAGGGCAGCACCAGCTTGGTGATGACTTTGGCGGTTGGCAGGCGCAGCACTTTGGAGACATTGACCAAATCCTTGTCGATGGAGGCAACGCCAAGCGCAGTGTTGATCAGGGTGGGCCATAGTGAGCAAAGGGTGACGGTCACGGCTGAGACCACCAGAGATTTGGGTAGCAAATCACTGGCATCGATGTAAAGTGCCGAGACAATCATGGTGACGATGGGCAGCCATGCAAGGGGCGAGACCGGCTTGAAAATCTGTATAAGGGGACTGATGGCGGAATTGACCGATTTGGACAGGCCCGAAGCAATGCCAAGAGGTACAGCAATGACGGTTGCAATGATGAAACCAAGCCCGACAGTGGCAAGCGAGGTCAGGATCTGGTCAAAATAGCTTGGTTTGCCGGTATAGCTGCGATGCTTGACCTTATCCTCTTTGCCTGCGGCAATCAGTTTGGCATTGCGCGCGTCCTGGCGAGCATAAAAAGCGGCTTCTTTTTCGCGCGTTGTGACATGATCATCCCACAAATTTACGCTTTGCTCCCAAACCTGTAGCGGACCGGGGATCGCCCCAAGCGAGGTTTGCACCTGCGGGGCGAGGACGGCCCAGATTGCCAAAAAGGACAGAATGCCGATAAGCGGCAAAAGCAGACTTTGCTTCAGTTCGGCAAGCTGCTCTTTTGCATCCTCCCCAGCGGCGATTTTGAGCAAGGGCACCAGCCAGGCAAAGCCAAGGGCAGATAGCCAGCCGCTGGCCTTGATCACCGCATGGTAAAAGCGCAGTCTGGCCATACCGCCAGAGGCGGGGGCATCATTTGAGGTGATATCGGTCATGATGAGCAGTCCTTGATCTCTAAGAGCCTGATTTAAAAATCCTGAGCCAGCCCTCTCCCCTTTCAGACCACCCCTCATGGGCGGTATGAAAAGGGAAGATGGCTTGATATGCAGCCTAAAAGGCTCACTCGGAGACTTTTAAATCGGGCATTAAGTGATGAGATGATGAGGACTTGGGAGGAGAATAGTCCTCATCATCTCTTTGTGTTCACAGAGTGGAGATGTGAACCTGTTCGATTACTTGACTATGCCGTCGGCAATGATTTGGCCGGTTTTCAGGCCGATCTTGAGCGAGTCGATATAGGCATTGGGCTGTTTGCCGTCATAAGCAATGGCATCAATGAAGGCAGAGGTGGGCGCGCGATAACCATCTGTGTTCCAAGGGAAATCCTCTTTTGCGACATGGCCCTCTTCCACCAGTATTTTGGCAGCTTTGAGGTAAATATCTGGCAAATAGACGGATTTTGCCACATCGGCATACCAGCTATCGTCTTTATGCTCGTCAATCTGGCCCCAGCGCCGCATTTGGGTGAGATACCAAACAGCGTCAGAATAATAGGGATAGGTGGCGTAATAACGATAAAAGACATTGAAATCAGGGACGTCTCGCTTGTCGCCTTTTTCATATTCAAAGGTGCCGGTCATGGAATTGGCAATCACCTCGGCATCGGCCCCCACATATTCCGGGCGGGCGAGAATTTCGACCGCCTCGGGACGGTTGGCATTGTCATTTTCGTCCAGCCATTTGGCCGCGCGGATCAGCGCCTTAGTGAGAGCAAGGGTGGTGTTGGGGTATTTTTGCGTGAAGTCTTTGGTCAGGCCAAAGACCTTTTCGGGGTTGTTCTTCCAGATTTCATAATCGGTAATGACCGGCACCCCAATGCCTTTAAAGACCGCTTGCTGATTCCATGGCTCGCCCACGCAATAGCCATAAATGGTGCCAGCTTCCATGGTGGCGGGCATTTGCGGTGGTGGGGTGACGCTCAAAAGGGCGTCGGCCTGAATTTGGCCCGATACGTCCTTTTTGGAATAAAAACCAGGATGAATGCCGCCAGAGGCCAGCCAATAGCGCAATTCATAATTATGGGTGGAAACCGGAAAGACCATGCCCATATTGAAGGGCTTGCCCTGATCCTTGAATGTGTCAATCACGGGCTTTAGGGCATCGGCCTTGATGGGATGGACCGGTTTGCCATCTTTCATGGGGACATGGGGTTTCATCATCGCCCAGATTTCGTTGGATACGGTGATGCCATTGCCGTTCAGATCCATGGAGAAAGGCGTGACGATATGTGCTTTTGTTCCAAAGCCAATGGTGGCGGCCAAAGGCTGGCCTGCAAGCATATGCGCCCCGTCCAATTCTCCCGTAATCACCCGATCCAGCAAAACCTTCCAATTGGCTTGCGGCTCCAGAGTGACAAACAGGCCTTCCTCTTCAAAAAAGCCTTTTTCATAGGCAATGGCCAATGGGGCCATGTCGGTCAGTTTGATGAAGCCAAATTTCAATTCGTCTTTTTCTACATCCAGCAGTTCGGCATGAGCGGTTGTGCTCATCAGCGCGGTTGCCATCCATCCGATCAGGCCAAAAGTTGTAAGCCTGCCTGTCTGTATGAGCATGTTGTCTGGTCTTTTGGATGCATCAAATGCGCGTGCTGTCTTGCCTGTCCCCGCCATGATATTAAGTCCTTATTTGGTCTGTTCTGCTGTTGAAATGGATCGCATTGTGCGGTGCAAGAAGACCATAAAAAGCTGAACCGTTGCTGTCTTCTGCTAAAAATTCAATAATCCGTTGCAAAAAATGCAACAGGGTGCCAAGGTCTTGAAAGTCTGTGCTTTCAAGCACGCAGCCTCGCCCTGCCTAAATCCAAAGGAGCATAAATGAGACATCAATTGCTGCTGCATTATCTGGATAAGGTGGCCCGGGTTGGCTCCATTCGGGCGGCTGCGGAAGAATTGGCTATCACCCCGTCCGCTCTCAATCGCCGCATTCTGGCCATTGAGGAAGAATTGGGGGTGGAAATTTTCGAGCGCCATGCAACGGGGGTGCGGCTCAATCTGGCCGGAGAAATTTTCTTGCAGCATGTGCGCGCCCAATTGGCCGATATGGAGCGGGTGCGCTCGCGCATTGCCGATTTAACCGGGATGCGGCGCGGTCATATCAATATTGCCTGTACGCGCGAAGTGGTGCGTTATTTTTTGCCAGCTCATATTCGCGCCTATCGGGATCAGTTTCCAGGCGTGACCTTTTCCATTCAGTTATATGAGCGGGGCGAGGCCGAGGCGGCCCTGATTGATAACAGCGCAGATATTGCGCTTGTGTTTGAACCGGTCAAACTGACAGACTTTCAAACCGTGATGTCATCTCGCCAGCCCATTTATGCCATTGCCTCGATCAATCACCCGCTGGCCGGGCGGCGTTCGGTGCGGCTATATGAGGTGCTGGATTATCCCTGTATCCTGCCATCGCGGCCCGAGGGCATCAGGCAGGTGCTTGACAATGCTGTGGCCAAAACCGGCCTTAGCCTCAATCCGGTGGTGGAATCCAACAGCCTTGATTTGCTGCAATCTCTGGTCGAGAATAGCGAAAATCTTTCTTTCACCATTGGTGTCAATTTGCGCCCCTTTTTGGAAACGCAAGGCTTGACCGCAATTGAGCTGGATAGTCGGGATGTGGAGGGCGGCTTTTTGTTTGCCGGTCATTTGCGTGGCCGGACTTTGCCGGTGGCCGCTGCGCGCTTTTTGGAAGATATGATCAAGGATATGGCAAAAATGTCGCTTTGAAGGAGGGCCACTTGCCTTGATTTTGGGCTAATACCAACGGCATAAATAGTTTTATCACAGGTTTTTAGAAGCGGTAAACCGTTGATATCTGGGGTTGAGAAAGAACGTGACAAAAACGACCGTTTTGGTAAAAAAGTTTTAGGCTGTAGTGACAATTTAATTATTTGAGCCACAACATGATTGCTGCCAGTTTTACGAAGCCGAGGAAGTTTGCGGCAAGCTTGTCATATCTGGTGGCAATTCTTCGCCATTGTTTGAGCTTGGCAAAGAAGCCTTCAATGCCCCAT
>JAOXSH010000155.1 GCA_025800145.1 Cohaesibacter sp. | reverse complement strand
CTTACCGAAATAGGCCTCAAAGACACGATAACGTACAAAATCTTTCGCACATTTGATTTTTAGGTTGCTTCCTTCATGATTGATGAAGGGGGAAGAATTGATGAGTGATGATAATGATGGTGCCACAATTGACAATGTCATTCGGATTGATGAAGGCCATATCAAAGATCACCTTGGCGAGATTGTCCGGGGTACAGTCGAAGAAGCCTTGAATGCGATGCTTGATGCGGAAGCCGACCGTCTTTGTGGCGCATCGCGATATGAGCGCAGTGAAGCTGAAGATACCCAAGCTTCGTCGTCAGACTTTGGAGACAGCGATTATCGAGCGCTATCAGCGCCGGGAAAGCAGCGTTGAGGAGGCGTTGATCGAGATGTATCTGGCGGGTGTGTCTGTTCGGCGCGTTGAAGATATCACCGAGGCTCTATGGGGCACGCGTGTGTTACCAGGCACGGTTTCGAACTTGAATAAGAAGATCTACGCCAAGATTGAGGAATGGCGTCAGCGCCCAATTGAGGGCGAATATCCATACCTTTATCTGGATGGTATTGTGATGAAGCGAACATGGGCTGGCGAAGTCCGCAATGTCTCCTTGCTGGTTGCCAGCGCGGTCAATAATACCAACGGCATGAAAGATTACCCCATATGACCGGCCTTCGGTGCCTTGAAATGGCTCACTGAGAGCGTTGTCTTTCTAGTGCGCGCCTCATTGAATTGTCTTGACAATTCAATGCAAAAGGTTCGCATCAAAAAAGAAAATACCCCGGCATTGTCCGATCGAGCCGACGCCTTGCCAGTAAACCATTTCAAGGCATCCTATGGGTCAATCTTTCATGCCGTTGGTATTATTTGCCTGATGCGCGTTGGCAGCGCTGTATGGTGCATTTCTACCGCACCATCTTCAGTCATGTGCCATCAGGCAAAGTGCGTGGAGTGACCCATATGCTTAAAGCCATCCACGCACAAGAAAGCCGGAAGGCTGCCCAGGAGAAGGCGGACGCTGTTGTCGCCGAACTTCGTGACCGACGGATGACCAAAGCCGCAGAATTGATTGAAGAGGCGATTGGGGAGACCCTGACCTACTATGCCTTTCCAGACAGCCATTGGCTGAAAGATACGAACCAACAATCCGCTTGAGAGGATCATGAAGGAAATTCGTCGCCGCACCCGCGTGGTCGGGGCGTTTCCTGACGGACAATCATGCCTGAACCTGGCCGCGGCCAGGCTCAGGCATATCGCAGCGGGCAAATGGTCCGCTCGTAAACACATGAACATGACACCGCTCTACACAGAGCAAAACCAAACCGAAGGGGCCGTAGCCTAAAAACAAAAGTGCGAAAGATATTTGACACTACCATAACACGACAAAGCACAAAATTCAGAATAGTTCCTTGCCTTTGATAAATGAGGGAACCACATTAATTCTGCCTAGTGCCCATGAACACCATATCCCGCTTTGAGAATAGCGTAAATTTTCTTGACAATTTCGCATCACATCCCTAGCAAGGGTTGAGCATTATTTCTACGCAATCTACCTAGTTTCTTTTCTTTCAGGATCTATCATGGAATTTGTGGCAATCGGGGTACGGACGGCCAATAAGAATGCCTTCTCTCTTTGCCAAATCGCCGTTGCTCAGATTGATGAGCGATTGAGCGAGGCAGATATCGATCTTCTGCTATATACAGATTCCGAGTTTGATCGGCATTTAGTTCGACAACATCATATAAACGCCAGAAGCGTGAACAAAGCTCCCGATTTTGGTGAAGTCTTCCCGGAAGTTTCAAGGGCTTTATCAGGCCGAACAGTGATTAGCTACGGATCGGCCGCGCAATATGCAATTGAGGAAATGTGTTATCGAAGCAATTTCAAACTGCCTGATTGTCGATGGATGGATCTATCAGACACGCTTTCCAAAGCATTGGCAAATAGTCATGAAATAGATAATCTGGATCTTCAAGAAGCAGCTCAGCTCCTCAAGGTAGATACCAAACGCAAACGCCCATATCGCTGGGACGCAAGTGATGAGGTTTTGCTGATCAATTCCATTTTTGCCCATCTGATCTCTAGAGTACGAGAAAAGCAGCAAAACAAAATGGGCGAAGCTTCAGTTGCCGCGCAGTAACAATCATCAAACGTTTATTTCAGCATTTCATGTTTCATAGACGAAACAGTATATGTCTGTCCTTAAAACAAGGCAGCACCAACAAAGATACCTGCTGCAAAGACTGCCATAAGCATAATATTTGCAAGCATCAGCATGGAATTTCCACCATCATCATAAACTGGTCGATTGTGTGATACTTGCATGGCTTCGCTCCTCATTTTCATGGGATTAACGTTGCCAAAAGCGAATTAATCAGCCGTTAACAACTGCCCTGCTGACGAAATAAGGATCGCAAACGCCGTATTTTCAGGCCTTTAGCGTTAGCAAAAGCTAAATTAAAACTAGAAATAACTCTCAGAGCCCCTTGGATGAGCAAAGCGAGACCAGTTTCAGGCTCAGCCCTCAACGCTCATGAAGCTGATGTCTTTGCCTTTTATTCGGACGGCCGTCAGTGGACCAGCCATATAGGCACCAGTATCTACTCCAATACGCCCTGGTCCATGCATGGGCTCTTCGCTCGGAGTATGACCATGAACAATCAAGCGATCCGATGCTTTCTCATCAAGAAGAAATTCTTGCCGGATCCACATCAAATCATAGTCACTCTGCTCTTCCATCTTAATTCCAGGGCGCATGCCTGCATGAACGAAATGAGCCCCAGGAGTAGACAAGGCAACTGGAAGGCTTTGAAGAAACTCAATATGTTCTGGTGGAATGGACTGACGGATCAAAGTCTCAAACTCCTGCTGCTTCAACTTCAATCCTGAAATATGATCAAGATCAATACCATAGGAAGCGAGTGTCTCTTTGCCGCCAAAGTCAAACCATTCGGTTTTCCTTACCGGTTTGCGATAAAAATCAAGCAATGCCTGATCATGATTACCACACAAGCAGATACGGAAGAAATATTCAGGTAATGCAGTTAAGCAATGATCGATCACCTCAGCGGAAGCAGGACCACGGTCGACCAGATCTCCAAGATAGAGAATGATTTTCAATCCTGATATTTTTTCGCCGTCGGCAATAATTTTCTCTTCAAGGCGCTTTTGAAGATCAACACACCCATGCACATCACCAATAGCATAAAGACAGTGCGGCTCTTGACTGAGGGCGAGCCGTTTTCGTTGCGGTTGCTTGTTTTTGCCGCCGAAACTTTTGGTTAATTTTGCCAAAATGCGTTTCATGATTATTGCACCTACGTACGCCTTCGGCGACTACACACATATTAAGAAGGGAAAAATCTGTCCATACATCCGATTCTCCGCTAATCTCAATCGGTATCCTATTTTTGATTGAATTGAAACTTTCTTTGGCATTTCATGAGCCCATGACAAGAAAATTGATAGATATTCTCACAACCAATAAACAATGGATTTTTCTTAGCTCCGTTCTGCTTGTCGCTGTGTTTATTGGCTTCTTGCTTTCAACTTGGTTTCTTCAACCCGATATAACTCTCCAGCCTCCCGGTGCTGCCGTAAAGCAGGAGCAGCTCACCACTGATATCAGTGAAAAGAGCAATTCACAGCAATCCAATCAGATCACGCCCACTCCAACTTCCAAAGTGACAGATGAAGAAACGGAACGGGAGATGGTCGACAATAATGCGCGCGTTATTTCACCAGAACTTCAACCCAACTGGGCTAAGGGAACGGCCCCTATGCAGCGCGTGAAAGGGATAGAAATAGAGGAAGACCCCAGCCGCAAAACGGCTCGGCGATATGAGGGCACTATCGTATTGGGAGCCGGTCTATATAAGCTTCGTTACGGTCGTGCTTTTATCAAAATTCAAATTGATACCGTTTCCCCCCTTTCATTCCGAGAACAATGCCGTCTGGCAAATGGAGATATGTGGCATTGTGGAGGATGGGCACGGCGTCAGGTCGCCAATATACTACAGTTCAAGCCCCTTGAATGTAATATTGATCTACCGGCAAAGGTATCGGTCAGAGAAGTATATCCGGCTCAGTGCTGGCTTTATGGCAGTGAGTTGGCACATATATTGGTGCGCGAAGGTTGGGCTAGCCCCAAAAACACTAATAACGACACTCTAAACAGATTGACTGAAGAGGCAAAACGGCTGGGAAAAGGTGTCTGGCGACAGTTTTGAAGCTTTACCAACCATTTTAAATTTTGGGAAGACTGTTCCTCTAATCACCAAAAATATTTGATTTTTTGAACCAATGTGCTCGTTGCTCTGGCACATGTCTCGATAGAAAGCTCAGCTCTACTCCACGGCTTGCAATATTATCCAGAGCACGAAGGATGGTCTTTCTTTGGCCATATCTTATGAGATTGATTAGGTCCTGCTTCACCGGCCCTTTGTCTATTACATGTTCCAATCCTGGCAGGGTTTCATATGCATCAATTCGGTTATAGAGATCACCCAGCTGAAATGGGGAACTTGCTCTTGTAATTCCTGCCAACTCTTCAATGCGTTTAATATTGAAGCTAACAACGGCGTCCAATCTGAGCCGGTCGAGCCAAGCGTTGTGGCGCAAGGGTGAGCAGAAAATCACATTTTTGGTTTGCTCAAGACTGTTTTGAAACGCCAAGCTCTTTTCATCATAGGAATTTGTCGTTGCAACTGTGTGATCAAGTTGGCCCAAGGATATTTTTAGGGCGGTTTCTTGATGTGGCCATCGGCATGAATTTGGTTTTGTTTCCAGCCATTCGTTCAACTGGTTTGCTCGATTATCTGACCAGTTTGCAGGCGAATACCCTTCGGCTATTTCATTTTTAACGCTATGCGCTGGTTGATATGAGGTCTGTACATAAGCATTGTAAGCAATGAAGGTGCTGAAGGTGGTGAGGAGAGCCATTTTGCCCCATGTTGCATGCCGATTGTTGCCGTTTGCGACGGACAGTTTATCGGTCATTATGGTGGCGAGGATCTTCCCTATTCCTTTCATCCTGTTGTTCCAGTTTTATTGATTTGAGAGATATTGTTATCGTCTCTGTAGTATGATGAATATTGTGAGTAGTAATAGTCTGACGATCCATATGCTCTGTATAGCTTCATCTGGTCCATATCAGCTTTGTTGAGGACGACGCCGAGGGCTTTGTCTTTGATGAAGGGGTTTGCGTCGGTGATTGATTTGACGAGGGATCTTGATGTTTTGCCCCATTCGACGACCATGACGAAGGCATCGATGCGGGATGCGAAGGCCTTGACGTCGACGACGGGCGCGACGGGTGGCAGATCGACAATGATGTAGTCGAAGCGTTCTCGTGCATTGTTGAGGAG
>JAOXSH010000021.1 GCA_025800145.1 Cohaesibacter sp. | reverse complement strand
AGACAAAACACATGCCTGGAGCCATTCGAAGATGTCGATTCAGATTTCAACAAAGGTCAAAAAGCTGAAACCTTCAGCAAGCATCGCCGCCAAACAACGTGTGATTGAGTTGGAGGCGGAAGGTCGGAAAATTTTCGATTTTTGCGTGGGTGAGCCGGACTTTTCCACACCGGAAAACATCATGAACGCCGGGATTGCTGCAATGCGCGCTGGTGACACACATTATACCGGATCGGCTGGAATCCTGCCGTTGCGCAAGGCAATCGCATCGAAACTTCAACGGGATAATGCCGTAACTTATGATCCATCTGAGATCGTGGTTGCAAATGGCGCAAAGCAACTGATCTATGAACTGTTTTCCGCAACACTGGAGCCGGGAGATGAAGTCATCGTGCCCGCGCCATATTGGGTCAGCTATCCCGATATCGTTGCCCTGGGTGGAGGCGTTCCCATTGTCGTGTCCTGTGGGCCTGAAGACCGCTTCAAGCTGACACCAGCGGCTCTTGAGGCAGCCATTACAGACAAAACCCGCTGGGTGATCATCAACTCACCCTCCAATCCGACGGGGGCGATCTACAGCAAAGATGAGTGGCAGGCGCTGACCGAGGTTCTGCTCCTGCATCCAAAAGTCTCTGTTCTGACGGACGAAATCTACGAACATATCACCTATGAAGGCGCGCGGAATATTACGCCTGTCGCTGTTGACGACAGGCTGAAAGACCGCTGTGTGATCGTCAACGGAATGTCGAAGGCCTACGCCATGACAGGGTGGCGGATTGGATTTGCCGCAGGGCCGCGGCACGTTATGCAGGCTGTCACAAAGCTGCTTGGACAAAGCACAACCTGCCCCTGCTCGTTTGCTCAAACCGCTGCCATTGAGGCGCTTGAGGGTAGCCAGGAGCCAGTTCAGGAAATGTTGGCGTCCTATGCAACAAGGCGTTCCATGACCGTGGATGGGCTGAATCAGATCGCCGGGATTTCATGCGTCAAACCGCAGGGTGCATTTTATGCCTTTGCTGATGTGCGGAATCTCTTGGGGTCGGTCGCCCCTGATGGCTCAAAAATCGAGACTGATCTCGATCTGGTGAACTATCTGCTTGAAGAAGCCTCGGCGGCCACGATGGACGGAACGTCCTATGGCTCACCTGGATTCCTGCGGATTTCGTTTGCAGCGTCGGAAGCCACAATTTCACAAGGTCTTGAGGCAATTGCAAATGCAGTTGCGAAGCTCAAACCGGCGCTGGTTGAAGCCTAAAGGTAGAATGCGATGACAAATGTAGCAGAAAAAATGAGCATGGACGAGTTGCTCAGCGCGTTTTCGGTCTGCGCAGTAGCGAATATCAGCGATAACCTCGATCGGGCCGTCGGGGCGCGAGGCATCCGCGCTTTCCACAATGGCGGGACAATGGTTGGGCGCGCCTTGACTGTTAAAGCAGCCCCCGGCGACAACACATATATCTACAAGGCGCTCGAAATCCTGTCTCCCGGAGATGTTATTGTTGTCGATGGTGCCGGATACGATGACCGCGCTCTTATCGGAGACATCATGGCAAACATCGCAGAGAGCCGCGGTGCTGCCGGGATGGTTTTGGATGGTGCCATCAGAGATGTTGATGATATTGCCATTCGGTCATTTCCGGTTTTTGCGCGAAGCGTCATTCATCTGGGGCCTTACAAAGGCGGCGTTGGCCGTGTGAATGTGCCGATTTCCATCGGTGGCATGCCAGTAAATCCCGGCGACATTGTTGTAGGTGACGCCGATGGTGTCGTGGCATTTAACCCGGATATTGCGGCTGAGTTGCTTCAGGCCACGCGCGCGCAAAAAGCAAAGGAGGCAGAGATTCTCACTTCCATAGCGAATGGAACATACGCAGGCGCATCATATTCGCAGTGAGCCGTGTGAAAAGATATCGAGCATGGCCCAGAACCGGGAGCAGAAACAAAGTCACAATGTTCCGTTTAGAGGCAGGCTGATTGCGATCTGAGCCTCGCTTGGGGTTTCCTGGCCTAGAATAAGCCAGTCGAAGTCAGATCGCAGGTGGTGTGGGTAGGTGTGGAGGCGCCCATCAGATTAGGTGGCTCTCCCCCGCCTTTCAAAGGAAGGCCGATAGGTCGATCCAAACCCTGATCGCGGCAAATGCATCCCATCTGCCCACATCGCTGATTTTTCTGCCGAAGGGACTCATTCAGCGTACCCATCGCACAAAATCAAAAGTCAGCGGGGAGTGAACATATGTTGGTAAAGGCAAGCCAAATTGTTAAACGCGGTGGCTTGGCCATCCGCAATATGTGGGCTGCTTTCGTGGTGTGTAGGCAAGACGTTTCAACTGTCTCTGAATTGGACGGCCGACAACTCCAAGCTTTCAATGAGGAAAATCCGAGTTCACTTTCAGTAAAACCGCTTTGCAGCGTAAGATCTCTGCCAGCTTTCGGAAATATGTTCATTGTTTGGCCGGTTGGCATGGATACCAAGCATTTGCCGGTGTCCTAAAGATGAGCAATAAGTCATTCCCCAGCGGGGTACTTATTCGCCACGAAGCATGCTACCAAGGAATGCGAAGCACGTTTCATGGATCGAAAATGAACACCCGCATCACGCTGAAGCAGCTGGAAACGCTGTATTGGATCGTCGAACTGGGCACCTTTGAACGGGCTGCGGCACGCCTTTGCGCGACGCAATCTGCAGTTTCCAAACGTGTTCAGGAACTTGAGCGCGGAACGGGGATTGAGATTTTCAATCGTAATCAACGTGGGGCGAAGTTAACCGGCCATGGAGAAGAGTTATTTGAAGTTGCGAAGCAGATGTTGATGCTTCACGACCAGATATTCGAGTTGCAGAATGGCGAAAGCAAACAACCAAGATCGCTGCGAATTGGCGTTACTGAGCTTGTGGCCTCAACATGGTTTCCCCAATTGGTTTCCGAAATAAGAACACGCTACCCAAAAGTAAGGCTTGATCCCAAGGTGGCGATGGCTCGTGATCTGTTCAGCGACCTCGAACAGGATCAACTGGATTTGGTGATCATCCCGGAAACATTTACTCTTCCCGAATTTGTGACGGTGCCTATTGCCAGCGTGCAGAACTATTGGATGGCAAAGAAGGGTTTTCTGGAAACAAGCGTTCCCATCAGACATCGAGATCTGGCAGAGTACCCCGTTCTTGTTCAAGGAGG
>JAOXSH010000113.1 GCA_025800145.1 Cohaesibacter sp. | reverse complement strand
TATATCATCTTTTGGCGCACTTACTCGATGGGAGAATTATCAAGGAATTTCTTTTCCTTATGCTCCTTGACGATCAGCCAGACATTGCGCAGATAAATGAAAAGGCCAGCGCCTTGCCCGACGATGAAGACCGGATCACCGCGCTGGAGCGCATAGACAAAGAGAAGCCCACCCCCGGCAATGGAAAAAAACCAGAAAGCAACCGGTACAATGGATTTGCCGGCCCGTTCGCTGGCAATCCATTGAACAACAAAACGCATGGTGAACATGGCTTGCGCAATGAAGCCAATGATCAACCACAAATCCCATTGAGCGACAAAAGTGGCATGTGCCCAATTGAGGAAATCAGTCCATAAACCAGACATGAAACTCTCTTAATTTCTTTTCCATAAGCGCCTGTAGCTAGACGCAGATCTTATACAACGGCATAAAAGATTGACCCATTTCAAGGCACCGAAAGCCAATAAAATCCGGTCATATGGGGTAATCTTTCAGGCCATTGGTATTAGTCCTGCTTCAAGTCAATTTCTTGAAAAACAGGTATTTTTTTGCGTCTTTTTCTCAACCACAGCACACCAAACAAATCGGGGATCCCAACCCATAGACGGTCGAGAATGCCATATTTTGATGTCCCATGACTGCGGCCCCGGTCAACAACATCAATATGAACCACGCTCAACCCTTCGCGCACAACCAAGGCAGGCAGAAAGCGGTGCCAGCTTTCAAAGAATGGCAACATCAAAAATACATCACGGCGAATGACTTTTAGTCCACAACCAGAATCGCGCGTATTATCCTTGAGCATGGCCTGACGTACACCATTGGCGATACGAGAGGCCAGCATTTTCAGCGCACCATCAGTACGTTTCATACGCTGGCCAGCAGCAAGAGCGCAATTGGGGCCTGCCGCCTTGATCTTGTCAACCATTTGCGGAAAGAAGGCAGGGTCATTTTGCCCATCGCCGTCAAGGGTAGCCACAAACTCTCCTTTTGCATGAAGCAAGCCACTGCGCACGGCATTGGACTGACCGCAGGATTCCTCATGGCGCACATGCCGTAACCAAGGGCGCGTTTTGGCAAAATCCTTCAGCAATGCTCCCGTTCCATCATCTGAGCCATCATCGACAATGATCAGCTCAAAGGAGCGATCTTTGAGCGCCTCACCCACTTCATCAATCAGAAAATTGAGATTGTCCCGCTCATTCTTGCACGGGATAACAACGCTCACTTCCAGTTGGTCCGGCATTGCTTCATCTACCTTTTTGCATCCGACTTTTCATTCATTCACTGAATGAGAGGGCCAGAGACAGATCATGTCTCGCCTGCGTCTTTATCGATTGAGGCCTTGTCATAGGCCTTTTGCCTCAGCAAGGAAAGGGCTTTATACAAAGATGAGCCGGAAAGCCTCAATTGTTTGGGGATGCCAATAGCCCCATCCATGATGCGGAAATACAAACGATGGCGCGCCATCCAAGCCGCCAACAGCCATGTGAAGGCTGCACCATAAGAAAAACCGGCTACAATATCAGACGGATAATGTGAGCCAACAATCACCCGCGATATGGCAATCCAAACCGTCAAACCAAACCAGAGCCATTTCAGTCGGGGCAGCAGTAAAATCAAAATGATAGCCAAAGCGCCCGCTGTTGCAGAATGCCCTGAGGGGAAACTCTGAAAACCTGAGGATAGGCCCGGCGCATCAAAGGCCAATGGACCAAGCTCATCAAAATGGCGCGGTCTGGCGCGACCAAAAAGGATTTTCAGCAGATTATTGGTCAGACCAGATCCCGCAATGGCAACAAAGACAAAAAGCCCCAGCATTTGCGCCCTGATCAGCACTGCCCGTTGGGCTGTTCTTAAAGGCTGCCAATTTAAAAAGCCCAAAGCAAGAACGGCAAGCGCCGCTGGAATAAGCAGAATTTCCGATTTACCAAGATCCGTATAAAGGCGGAACCCCCTGTAAATGACCTCAGGAACAGTTTTTTGCCAAACACCCGCCGCCTGATCGAAGAAAACCAGCCCTAAAAGAACCGCACTGATGACAAGCATAATCAGCAATTGCCAATTGGGAGGCTCAAGAGAGAGACGATAAGCCGGATTGTCTTGAGCGCGGCGTCTTTTAACAAGGCCGAAACAGGAGCTAGTCTGATATTTCAAGCGCCCGATTGCTTTGCGCATATACTCTTTCAGTGAAAAGGCCATAGATCACTGCTTTCCTTCTAATTCATTCTAAGCTGATAGAGGCCAAATGTTTGCCACTTGCCACCATTGAGCTTATAGCCTTTCACCTGTCCAGATTGCTGGATCAAAGCGGCTTTATCCCCCAAGGCCTGCATAAAGGCTGTCTCGGCACGCTTTTCAACCATCACAAGGCGACATCCCGCTTCTGTAATGAAATGCGCGCCTGCACCCGCTGTCAAAAATTGCAGATCAGTCCCACCCAGAAAAACCAGACTTGGCTCGGAATAGCCAACAGACGCCAGCTCAACACTCTCGCAAGCCTTGACGCGATTGGCCTCTGCCACCAAGGCATCGGACAACCAGACAGATTTGAAAGCAGGGAAAATGGCCCCATGAATGTTGAGATAAAGAATAGGCGTGACAAGACAGGCCAGCACAAAAGACGCAATGACCCTGCCCTTTGTCAAAATGGAATAAGACAAAATAGCCAAAGCCGCCGCCACCAGCCCCAAGCCAAGTGAAGCCGTCAGGATTGTCCCTTCCAGAACAATCAATCCAATGGGCGCACCAAGGCCCAAAATGATAGCAACCAATGGCACCAATAATGCAACAATCTTTGCCCATGGAGCGGAATAATGGGTCGCACGGCATTCCATGGCATGAATGGTTAAAACAGCCATGGCAGGCAAAGCAGGCAAGATATAGTGCGGCAACTTTGTCGCGACCAATTCAAAAATGATCCATGTTGGCAAAATCCATGAAAGGGCAAAGCGCACAGCCTTTCGTTTTCTCTCTGCCCAAATCCATGGCAAAGAGAGAATGAAAAAGATGGATACAGGCCAGAAAGTTGCAACAGAAATGCCAAGATAGGTGCCCGGAGGCGCTCCATGCGATTCCTTGCCCGTTGCCACCTTGGCCAGCATATCCTTGCCAACGGAATCAATATAAAACGCCCAATCAGTATGCAGGCCAATCGCGATGAACCATGGCAAAACCAAAATGAGAAAAGCCAGACTACCCCAAAGATAATAGGCCCTCTTCATCCAGTGCAAGCTCCGCTCCTGAAGGGCGAGAGCTATGATGGTCAGCCCAGCCACCATCAGGATGATCGGCCCCTTGACCAGCACGCCAATGGCCAGCGCCCCCCAAAATAACACAGCCTGTTTCGGGCTTAGGCCATTTTGATGATCATAAAGTTCCCATAACAACCATTGTACAGCCAAAATAGACGCCAAAAGCATGGCATCTGTTTTGGCAAGGCGTGCTTCAACCCCCAAAAGAATGCAGGCCGATAACCCCAAGGCCGCCAGAAAACCAACACGCACAGAGGCCATGCGCATTCCGATCAAAAAGGTAAAACCTACCGCCACCAGCGCGCCAACCAGTGAAGGCACACGATAGGCCCAGATGGGAGCCTCAGCCCCCTCACCTGTTGCCAGGGCACTGGCGCTTTGCATCCAGTAAATACCAACTGGCTTTTTATAGCGCGTGCCGTCCTGAAAGCGGATATCGATATAATCGCCCGTTTCGATCATCTGCTTGGAAGCTTGCGCAAAGCGGGCTTCGTCTCTGTCGACGGGAGGAATGCTATTGAAACCGGGTAAAAAGCAGATCAACGCAAACAGCATCAGCGCGGCAAAGGCCTTGATGCGCGAGCTACACAGCGTCAAAAGCCCCTTTTGAAGGGAATCGCTTAAAGAGGCAATCCAGTCTTCCTCATTCACGGGGGGCCGTGGTGAGAAGGGATGATGTGTTTGCATCTGATGTCTCGCTTGATGATCTGGCCATTTGGCAAAATTTGCCTTGTCACAATCCGCAAGATGCCCTGTTTTTCAAAGCAATACGGACTTTTAAGGAAAGGCTTACCCGTTTGATTCTAAGGGATCAACACTCTTTTTATCTTGAATGTGCGTCCGGCAGAGCTTCATATCTATCGCCTAGCTCACCACGTCGGCCCAACTGCCCATGGAAACCAGATGACTGTAAATCAGTCCCAATGCTCTGGTTTTGCGCAATTCCACAAAGGTCTCATCCGACAAGGCATTGAGCTTTTTCTCATCAATGACCATAAAACCGGCAACAACCACTTCTTCGCCCCCCGCCTCTTGAGACATTTTGAAACGGGCATTTTGGGTGATGAACAAATCCAGAGCCTTGAGCTGTTCGCAAAAGGCTGCGGTTTTTTCTGCCTCTGTCTGAAAAGCTTTGGAAAATTCCATCGCCTTTTCAATCAGCACCGATGGCTGACCCTTCTCATACAAAGGCTCGCCGCTCTCAGTGCTTAAAAAAGGACAATCCATATCAAGACACAGAGAAAAGCCGGTTCCTTGATCATTTTCCATAAAAATGAAGGGATAGCGTCTTAGAAAGGCCGGGATATAATGATTGGGACGCCAATGTCCCTCTTGATCCACATAGACATTCTCCCCTTGCTTATAACCTGTTATGGCATAAGGCATAATCTTGTCATTGGATTGGGCAAAAACGATTGGATAATCCCGCGCAGCAGAGGAAAACTCTGAAACCGTCAGCACAATGGAATTGAGACTGGCGGCAAAATCCATCCGCTCCATTGGCAACATACGCAAGGCATTATGCTGATCGCCACTCAAGCGCTCCACCCGTTTATAAAGCGCAATATCTCGGCTGGGCTTGTTGTTCTCTCTATCTGCTTCATCTGCCGCTTGAGCGGCGGCTGCACTCATCTGGTTCATGCGCATCTCTTACATGGAAATCACACAACGAATTGAAACACGATTCTATTCTCACCTGTCTTATTCGCCCGACTTTTCCAATGCTCTTCTTATGCGCTTATTCTACGAGACCCGGCCAGCGAGGTCCGATCAAGCGCGCGTTATAAAATGATCATTTCTCCAATCTTATCTGATTCTTAACCCCTTGACGCCCCAAAATAACAAAAGGCGCAAACCTGACTGTCGCGCCTTTACATTCTTTCTTTTCTATACGATCTTGCAGACGTTAATGAGTCCAGTTGCCTTCAACCCGATTTGTCGCAAAATTTTCCGAATAAGAGACAATACGGCGTTTACGTTCTTTTGGCTCAATCAGCTGATAGTCAATCTTGTTGCGCTTGGCATAGGCAATGGCCTCGTCCTTGCTGTCAAAGGACAGATTAAGCTGCTGACGTGTATCGCGGCTCGAGGTATAGCCCATTAGCGGTTCAAGGCTTCTTGAGCTGGTTTGCTCAAATTCCAAAACCCAACGATGAGTTTTGGCCAAGCCGGACTGCATGGCATTTTTGGAAGGTCTGAAAATTCGTGCTTTCATTCTTGCACTCCTAAGACCATGCCGGGATGGTAAAATGATCGCCTTACATGCTCTATTTTTCTGGTGCGAGGCTTTTTGGATTGAAATTCATATAGTCCAATCAGATACGCACTGGCCCAATCTGGTCATGCTGCCTTATATGATATCATCATAAAGAGCGACTGGCCATTTTATCCAATGGTCGGAGCGAGAGGATTCGAACCTCCGACCCCCTGATCCCAAATCAGGTGCGCTACCAGGCTGCGCTACGCTCCGAAACCATTTGGATGGGCGATTGCATAGCAATCTGACTTGCAACGAGCAAGTCCTATCTTTGGCTTATGACTTATTTTGTCATTTGTATGTGAACAATTCATGCTGAATCTGATCACCTTTTTTTAGCTGATAGCGCTCAACCAGACCGGCCTTCACTTCCAGCACAAACCGCACCGCCCCCCCAGACCCAATCAAAGAACGAGACAGCGGCGTCGTCTGCTTCACAATATGATGGACCTGACCCTGCTCTGTTAGAAAGAGCATATCCAGCGCTACAAAGGTATTTTGCATCCACATATAGACCGGGCGGCTTTCTTCAAAATCAAAAAGCATGCCTTCATTGTCAGGCATTTTGGTCCGATACATCAGACCAAGCGCACGCAAATCATCTGTATTGGCCACCTCAACTTGCAATGTAATTGTCTTGCCATCTTTTACAAAACTCAAAGGCGTATAAATGCGCTCAGAGCGTTTTAAAACATGCTCAGGCGTGAAAGTTTGCGCACTGATCGGCTCAACACCAAAAAGCACAATCAAAAAGCCAGCCACCACATAAAACAAAGTCATGGCATAGGAGAGATTTTTAAACATCGTCATCATTTCACATCAAACAAAATAAATGAGCCTTATCGCTGATTTGCAGTCTTTCGCTACAGGAATGCAAGGCCATTTCGGGCATTGCTACTTTAGCCAACAAAAAGGCCGCTTTTGCGGCCAGATATCTCTTTTATCTTTTCTGAAAGAGTGTGTACAAAAAAGAGTATGTACAAATCAGATTTAATGCGAGGATGGAATGAAGCCACCTGTGGCAGGCCGAATTTCGGTCGCCATCTTGCCCTTTGGCCCCGGACCATAACGCACCTGCACTTCTTGCTGAGGGCGCAATTCGGTTATGCCATAAAGACGCAACGTCTCCATATGAATGAAGATATCCTCAGATCCCTCACCTTGGGTCAAAAAACCAAAGCCTTTTTCGCGATTGAACCATTTCACCCAAGCCCGCTCCAATTCGCTTGTGGGCTGAACTTTGACATGGGTATTGGCAGGAGGCAGTTGCGATGGATGGATGGCGGTCGTCTCATCCATTGACAGAATGCGCAAGGCTTGCAAACCCTTTGGACCTTTGAGCACTTCACAAATCACTCTGGCCCCTTCGTAAGCGGTGCGATATCCATCGCGACGCAAGCATGTGACATGAAGCAGAATATCAGGAATATCAGTATCTGGCACAATGAAGCCGAAGCCTTTTGCCACATCAAACCATTTGATCTTTCCAGCGACTTGTAAAACATCCACCGCAGGATCATCATGTAATTTGCTCTGATCAAGATCACGATCTTGTGTGAATTTGACCCCCATAGCCTTGCCTCAATGTTCCGCCCACATCAATCAACCGACTCAAACTGGTTCGATTCTTGTCCCAGCATAGCATTGAGAGAGGGATCGTCATTCACTTTTTTTTAATCTTTGGATATTTCCGCATAAATAAAGCTGTCCAAATCCGGGCGCAATCCCCTCTGACAAGACATAGGGCATTGGCGTGGAACCCAATGTGATAAAAAGCCCGTTCACTTTTTAGCCCAGCAAAGTTTGCAGACTTTTTCCCAATGCTTCATGCAGAACCAGATCCGCCATATCATCCAATGGCGTTGGCTCATGATTGATGATGATCAGCTTTGCGCCAGTGCGTTTGGCAATTTGTGGCAAGGCGGCAGCCGGATAAACTTGCAGCGAAGAGCCCAGAACCAGACAGAGATCGCAAGCCTTTACATCCTCTTCGGCCTGCACCATAGCCTCCAGTGGCATGGCCTGCCCAAAATTGATCACCGCCGCCTTGAGCAGACCCTCACAATGATCACAAACTGGACTTTGATCGGTGCTGGCAATCTTCTGCTGGCAGGTTGCCAAACTATAGTCTTTGGCGCAGTTCAAACATGTCGCATAGGTACAATTGCCGTGCAGCTCTATAATCTTGTTTTCTTCAACCCCAGAGCGTTGATGCAATCCATCCACATTCTGGGTAATAAGTCGCAACAGCTTCCCCTGCTCTTGCAATTTGACGATGGCAAGATGGCCCTGATTAGGCTCTGCTTTGGAAAATTCCTCATTCAGAATAAAACGCCGCCGCCAATCTTCCCGACGAACCTCTTCATCACACAGAAAATCTTCATAGAGAATTGGCTCAAATGTCTGCCATAGACCACCGGGTGAGCGATAGTCCGGCACGCCGCTTTCTGTGCTGATGCCAGCTCCGGTAAAAACGATGATACGTGCCGCATCCTCAAGAGCCTGTAATAAAATCTGCTGACCGGAATTGAAATCCATGCTCGATACCTTATACTTTCGTTGACATTTCAACAGGAGTTCCCCAGTCAATGAAATATCTTCACACCATGGTGCGTGTCTCTGATCTCCCCGCCTCTCTGGACTTTTATTGTAACAAATTGGGGCTGGTAGAAGTCAAGCGTCACGATTATCCGCAAGGACGTTTCACGTTGATTTTTCTCTCTGCCGACGGAAGCGATGAAAATTGTGTGGAATTGACTCATAACTGGGATGAGAAAGGCTATGGCGAAGGACGCAATTTCGGCCATCTTGCCTATGAGGTTGAGAATATTTATGACCTCTGCCAAAATCTTTCAGATCAAGGAGTTACGATCAACCGTCCACCCCGTGACGGACGCATGGCCTTCATTCGCTCTCCTGATGGCATTTCCATTGAATTGTTGCAAAAAGGCGAAGCTCTGCCACCAAGTGAGCCCTGGCTTTCCATGGAAAATACTGGCCACTGGTAGGCAAAACCGCCCCATCCTGACAAAATAAAAGCATTCATCATTCCTGATTGAAATGCGCCATTGAAACCTTTTGCGAGCCGCCTGCTGACCTCTGATACCAACGGCACGAAAGATTACCCCATATGACCGGATTTTATTGGCTTTCTGGTAAGAAGCTTTTGCTGCCATGGTCTGGTTGACCACAAAGCAAGAGCGACGCAGTCCACAAAGCCAATAAAACCGGCCTTCGGTG
>JAOXSH010000083.1 GCA_025800145.1 Cohaesibacter sp. | reverse complement strand
CTCATTGAATTGTCTTGACAATTCAATGCAAAAGGTTCGCATCAAAAAAGAAAATGCCCCGGCATTGTCCGATCGAGCCGACGCCTTGCCAGTAAACCATTTCAAAGCATCCTATGGGTCAATCTTTTATGCCGTTGGTATCATTCAAGGGTTCGACCGGAAGAGCTGGTGGTGGGCTGACTTCTGGGCGCGAGCAGGGCTGTTTTTAAGGCTGGCTTTTGCGCTTTGTCCAGATGTCGAAGTGCGGGGACAGGCATGTGAAACCCAAATTGTCTGATGTGGCAAAATTTGCTGGCGTGAGCCTTGCAACAGCAGATCGCGTGATTAACAAACGCAGCGGTGTGCGCGAGGCAACACGTGAAAAAGTGATGGAGGCCGTTACCAAACTTGGTTATGAGCCAGACCCGGTGGCAGTGCGTCTCGCACGATCCGGTAAAAAGATCATCGCATTGGTTGTGCCCTCAGGTGGCAGTCGCTTGACCAAGAGCATTGAACGATGTCTGGCCGAAATTCAGAAAAATTCGGACCATACACGCGTTCAATTGCGCATGGTGATCTACGATATCACATGTCCGCAAAGCCTGTCGGATCATTTGAACCAGATCCATCAAGACGTTGATGGGATTTTACTGGCAGCACCCGATACCCTTGAGACACGCCAGAGTGTGGCCGCGGTGATAGAGAAAGGGGTGCCGGTTTATAGCATCTTTTCTCGCCTTCAGGACGGCAGCGTCAAACGCTATATAGGCTATGATCATTATAAAATTGGCCGCACGGCCATGCATTTGCTGAACATTCTGACCAATGGCAAGATTGGCAAAATCCTCACCCATTCCACGTTTCAGCAAATGACGGCCTATCAGGATCGACTTGAGGGGCAAACAGCCTATCTCAATGATCAGCAATCGCGATGCGAGCTGGTTCAGTTGCCACGCAAATATGACAGCAAGGATCAAGCCAGAATTCTGGTCGATTATCTGGATCAAAACCAGGATGTCATCGCATTGGCATGTCTTGGGTATGAAACAAGGGAACTGGCCTCCTATATAGCCCGCAATACGCAAAAATATGGGCATTTGAAGATAGTCGCAGTCACCATGGATATGCAAAAATGCATCATCGATGCACTTTTGCAGGAGCATATTGACGCCATTCTCTATCTGGATGCCAGCCGGGTCGCCAAATGTGCCTTATCTATTCTCATCGAGGATCTGGAAAAGAATAATGATCAGGATGATGAAGCGCAGCAAACGTCTTCCCATATCCTTGATTTCAATATTTTCCTGAAAGACAATTTGCCACAATGGGCACTGGCTTTGAGCAAAGAGCAAGAACAAGAAGACGCATAAAACGATCAATCTTTTATGCCGTTGGTATAAAGGCGCAATTGGGCGCTTCAGCCCCTGCTATAGATTGGCCCTTTTTCAAAGGAAAACAGAAAAGTCGCTTCTGCAACAAGGAATTGACGCTTGATGCAATTGCGCCACAGGAAAAATTGGATAATATATTCTCTGTAGCATATGAAAAAGCCGCAAAAGCAAAAAGACGGGTAAGAGGTAAGGGAGAGAAGAATGGCGAGACTGGTTCGTCGAACAACGACACATATTGTTGCAGACGAAATCCGTCAGCGTATTCTGAATGGCGAGTTGAGGGAAGGCGAGCAAATCCGTCAGGAGGCCATTGCAACGGAATTGGGCGTATCGCGCATTCCCGTTCGTGAAGCCTTGCGCCAATTGGAGGCAGAAGGCCTGATCACTCTTGTTTCTCATAAAGGGGCAGAAGTCACACGCCTTGAGCCGACAGAGATCGCAGAATTGTTCGAAGTGCGCGTCATGTTGGAAAATTGGCTCTTCAGTCTGGCAATCGATCATATAACAGCCTCTGATCTTGAGAGCGCAGAAGGCCTGATTGACGCCATGCGCAATGATGCGAAAATCGAGGATTGGGGCAATCTGAATTGGCAATTTCACGAAGCGCTCTATCGTCCGGCCAATCGCCCGGCAACGGTTAAAATCCTGCGCCGCGTGCATGATAATATTGATCGCTATGTCAGACTACAGATTGCTTTGACTGAGGATGCCAAAGATCAGGCTCATGCCGATCATCAGGGATTGGTCGATGCCGCCAGAGCAGGCAATAAGCAACAGGGCAAGACTCTGCTGACCAGCCATATTGAGAATGTCAAAGACCAATTGCTCGACACGATCAAGGAAAAAGAGAGCTAGGATTTAGCTCTAAAACGAGCCTTTATGCCAGATCTGATACTATCACTTCTCGACAAAAAGCAAAGTCTGGTCTGGTATCGCTTGATGAGGTGTTGCCAATATCTGCGGTAGGGAGCCCTTTGGGCGTTCGCAATAAAAATATCCATCAAAGAGATGAGAGCGACCACCTAAATGCAACAAAAGCGGTGCTCGTTCTGAAGCTGGAGCGGTTTGGGAGACTGTGATGGCCTGACGAGCCTCATTCTGCGTTGCTGCCAAGATGGTGCTTGGAACAAAAGCTGGAAAAGCCGCTGCACCAGAGAGTGAACTGCCCATCACGATTGTCATCAAAAGAGCAGCAAAAGAAATCTGTTTTACCATCATATGCCTTCTTGCCCGTCATGTAAGGGCAAGCCCCCCTTAACTCGTCATTCTTGTCGGATCTACCGGCCGATCTATGACCAGCACTCTGCGCGAAAAAGGTTAATATCCGCTCCTTTGGTAGGGGGCTTTAAGAGATGAAAAACAAAAATTGTCATTCATGCTTTCTGAAATGTTAAATTTTCAAGTGAAGGATATATCGTTTAGATAATTGATAGAAAACAAGAAAAATACATTTCAAGGGAAATGATGTAACGTGAAAGAGGGTATTTTGATGTGATTTTGGAATATTAACAAAATCTAAAGTGCATCAAGTGCGTCTAGTGCCTGCCCAAAAAGAGATAAGGCGGATTATGCCAATGCTTTGAGTGCTGACGGCAGATCGCGAAAGCAAGAGAGCAACAGATCAGGGGCCAAGTCCGCCATGGCAATTGTGCTATAGCCATAGTCAAAGCCGATCACAGGAATGTCTGCATTGCGGGCAGCTTCTACATCCGGTGTGGCATCTCCAATCATAATGCTGTTGTCCAAGCTGGTGCCCGCCCGCTTTGCGGTGATCGCCAGATGATCGCGATGGGGTTTGCGATTTGGAACTGTGTCAGAGCCGCAGATGGTGGCGAAATATTGCGCCATATCCAATTGCTCAAGCAATTGAATGGCCAGATATTGCGGCTTGTTGGTGCAGACAGACAGGTGATAGCCCTCATCATAAAGCGCTGGGATCACCTGTAAAACCCCATCATACATCTTGCTATGCACGCAGATATTGTCTTCATAATAGCGCCTGAAATGCTGGTGCGCTGCCAGCAACTGGGCTTCCTCAATTGCCTTCTCATGATAGCGATAGGCATAAGATAGCATCGCCAGTCCCCCAAGCCCGACATAGGGTCGCACAAGCGAAGAGGGGACCGGCTTCAGATCTTGCTCTGAAATGGCAACATTCAATGCATCAATCAGATCTGGCGCCGTATCAACCAATGTGCCATCCAGATCAAACAAAAGGCTGGTGCGGGAAGAAGAAGTCATGAAACACTCGCATAATGGGACACAAAGGAAGAAAGGGTGATAAATCTGCAATATCTTATTCGCAAAAGTGGTGCAACCTGAGCAAATTGAGGCCTCTGCAATATTGGCTTGCGCTATTGTGCGTGGTAAGAGCCATGCAAGACGATCGGCAAACAAAGAGCGGGATAAAAATTTTGTCATCACGGGACAACATTTTGTCCTAGTGCTCCTTTTGGCCGCATTTGCGATATAGAGAGTTTGATGATGGCCTTGTATCTATCCCGGCACGGGTCGAGACCGATCTCTTGATGGGGCCTGGCCGAGGGAAAGAAATTGCGGGACAGGATGGCCTCAAAAATTTGGCACTGGTAAGCGCACAAGCGTTTATGGATAAAGAAATCTGGGGCGAGCCTGTCTTTAGACGAGAACGAGATGACAGCTCGATAATATTAGAGGATTGAAGCGGATGAAATCGACTTTGCGTGCAACGCTTATCGCTGGTTTTGTTGCAATCGGAGCAATGACAGCCACAGCCAACGCACAGGATGCAAAAGATGGCAAGATAGACACGCATTTGCAGGCGGCAATCGAATTGGTGCAAGTCACCAACACCTTGCCCCCTTATGACGCGCAGATTGACCTGATCAAGAAAAATGCCAAAATCTGGCTCATTCGGCAGAACCCGGCCCTTGAGAAAGTGATCAGCACATCCGTTGAAGAACAGGCGAAAATTCTGGATGGCAAGAATGATATGCTGTTGAAATCTGTCGCCAGCGTCTGGGCATCCTATTTTGACGAGAAAGAGCTCAAGGAATTACAAACATTCTTCAAAAGTGATCTCGGTCAGAAAATGGGATCTTATCAGGCCCGCATCATTGGCGAATCCATTGGGTCTGTTCAGAAAATCAGTCAAAGCCTGACAGCCGGTCTGGTCAATTCTGCAAAAGAAGATCTGGCCAAGAAGGGCCATAAATTCTGATTTCGGCCATATTGACGCTGACCTCAAAAGCCAAAAGCCGTCCCATTGGGGCGGTTTTTCTATTAGGACAGACAGTCAAGTATTTGTGATGACTTCGTGACTGCCCGATCCCGTTTTGCCTCTTTCAATCACCGGCTAGATGCCTATCTTGAGCGCAAATAGGGTGCAGGATGCCTGCCGGAGCTGCGCGAGGCGCGGGATTTCTGGCAAATTCAACAGCTATTATACCAACGGCACGAAAGATTGACCCATAGGATGCCTTGAAATGGCTCACTGAGCTGCGTTGTCTTTCTAGGGCGCGCCTCATTGAATTGTCTTGACAATTCAATGCAAAAGGTTCGCATCAAACTAGGGCGCGCCTCATTGAATTGTCTTGAC
>JAOXSH010000076.1 GCA_025800145.1 Cohaesibacter sp. | reverse complement strand
ACTATCTGCCATTGAAGCCAAAAGGATGTGACAACATGGATCAGTTTTTGATTTATCTGCCAGGCATATTGCTGGCTTACTCGATTTTCTTGGTTGGTGTCGCCAGTCCTGGACCAAACATCTTAGCTATCATAGGCACGTCTATGAGCGTCAGTCGTTCTTCCGGCATAGCTCTTGCACTTGGAGTGGCTTTTGGCTCTTTGACGTGGGGCACCCTGACTGCCTTGGGTTTGTCGGCCTTGCTTTCAACCTATGCATCCGCGTTGTTTTTCATAAAAGTGGCCGGTGGCGCTTATCTGATCTGGTTGGCCTACAAGGCATTTAGATCAGCTGCATCTACACATGATCTGGAAGCCAAAAAGCTTGGGCGGGAACAGCGGTCCCCGTTAGGTTATGCGCTAAGCGGATATGCAATCCAGATGACCAATCCGAAAGCGGCGCTCGCATGGATCGCTACAATCTCGCTTGGGCTTCAGTCAGGTTCTCCACTTTGGGTTGCTGCAGCAATTGTTATCGGGATATTCATCCTATCAACGGTCATTCACACGCTTTATGCGGTCGCGTTTTCAACACCATTCATGGTGGCCGCTTACAGCAAAGCTCGGCGATACATCCAAGCAACGTTGGGTGTGTTCTTCGCGACGGCAGGACTGAAATTACTGGCAGACCGAAACTGAAAGCGGCCATCCATGCCTCGCGCAGCATCGGTTGGAATGGGCT
>JAOXSH010000066.1 GCA_025800145.1 Cohaesibacter sp. | reverse complement strand
CATGCCGTTGGTATTAGAGCATATTTTTCGAAAAGTGTGTGCGGTTTTCGGACAAAAATATGCTTAGAAACAAAGACGAGAGCATTTTGAATAACGACGTGTTTATTCAAAATGCTCTAGCCGCTTTCAGAAGTAAGATTTTTGCGTTTGACCGCAATGTGCCATTGATTGAGCAAAGCCCGCAATTGAGCCGGTTTAACCGGCTTGTTCAGCACATGCATATCTTTGCTGCGGGCTTCATCGCGCACATCCGCTGTTCTGTCTGCGGTGATCAAAGTGGCTGGCAGATCCTTGCCCAACTTCCAGCGTAACTTGACGCATAAATCAGTGCCCAGCATATCGTCCAAATGATAATCGACCAAAAGCCCGTCCGGCCTTTGAGGCACCTTGGCAACCAATTGCTGGGCTTCGCCAAGGTCGCTTGCGGTGAGCACCTGGCACCCCCAGCCTTCCAGCATGGCGCGCATCCCTTCCAAAATGACCGGCTCATTATCAACACAAAGCAGCGTCAACCCGCTTAATGGCTGGTTGCTCATGGCTTTGGGCATTTCAAGGCGACGTGCGCTATGCAAAAGCCTAAAAGCAGGCAAGGTGACGAAAAAGGCAGAGCCTTTGCCCTGATCCGAGCGCACTTCAATCGGGTGATGCAACACTTTCGAAATGCGATCAACAATAGAGAGGCCAAGCCCAAGGCCAGCCGCCACTCTGGCCCCTTCATCCAGACGTTGGAACTCGCGAAAGATTTCGTGCTTCTTGGCATGGGGAATACCAAGCCCGGTATCATAAACCCGAACCTCAATGGCCCCTTCCTTGCGCCGACAGCCAACCACCACACGCCCCGTTGGCGTATATTTGATGGCGTTGGAAATCAGATTTTGCAAAAGCCGTCGCAGCAAATGCTTGTCAGAGCGCACATGCAGCCCACAGGGTAGAATGCGCAAATCCAGGCCTTTCTCCTCGGCCTCATGCTTGAAATCCACCCGGAAACGATCCAGCAAATCATCAATGGGAAAGGCAGACAATTGTGCTTTCATGGCACCGGAATCAAGGCGGGCAATATCCAGCAAGGCCCCCAGAATATCCTCCACCGCTTCCATGGAGCTATCAATATTCTGCGCCATTTCGGCGGCATCGGGCTTGTCATGATCCGCATCCAGCCGATTGACCAGAGCCGTGGTATAAAGGCGTGCAGCATTCAGTGGCTGCATAATGTCATGCCCTGCGGCCGCCAGAAAACGGGTTTTGGAAATATTGGCCTCTTCCGCATCCTGTTTGGCGCTGCGCAAGGCATCATTGGCATGCATCAATTCGCGGGTGCGATCCTTAACGCGCCTCTCCAGCGTTTCATTGGAGCGCTCCAGCGCTTTCTCTGCCCGCACCCGCTCCGACACATCGGTAAAGGTGATCACAATGCCACCTTCGGGCATGGCATTGGAGCGGATATCCAGCGTCAGACCGGAAATTTGCATAGTCTCCTGATAGGTGGCCAATTGTACGGTCAGCAAATCCACCCGCTGATTGACCAAATCATCGCGAGACCCTTCCCCCAATTCTCCCTGCTCGGCAATATAATGCAAAATCGACAGCAAAGGCGTGCCCACCTGACCAAATTCCGGCGGGATATTGAGCAAATCCCTAAAAGGGCGGTTCCACAGGGTCAAACGCAAATCATTGTCAAACACCGCAATGCCTTGCCGAACATGATTGAGCGCAGTTTGCAGCAAATCCCGATTATATTGCAGCGCTTCTGAGGCATCATCAAGCAGCTTCATGGTGCCTTTGGGCGCGGTTTCACGACGTTTGAGCAACAGGCTCATCAAGAGCCGGGCAGAGGCAGAGCCAATGGCAGAGGCAAGCAATTGTTCGGCAAAGCGCAGAAAATGCGGATCAACCTCCATATCCCGCTCATAAACCATATCGCGCTGCTGCGCATGGGCACGGAAGGAGCGCTCGGTGCGTTCTGCCCCCAAATAGCGCGCCACCATCTCTTCCAGATCGCCAACCCGAATGGTGCTGCGCCAAAGCCGCAAGGCAGGAGGTGAGCGCAAATCATCGGGCACAAAAACATTGGCCTGCAATCGCTCAATCGGGTGAGGTGAGCGTGAAACAGAGCCGGTGGCATAGGCAATCACATTAAACAATAAGCTCCAGAAGACACCATGAATAAGCTCAGGCATATCCGTGCCAAACAAGGCTTGAGGCGAGAGGAAATGCAGATCAAACGGTCCATCGGCCAAAAAACCAGCGGGCAACAGGCCAGATTGGGCAAACATTGGCAGCAACAATGTATAGCTCCAAACCACAAAGCCGGTTGCAAGGCCCGCAATCGCCCCTCTTGCAGTGGCGCGTTTCCAGATAAGACCACCAACCAGAGCAGGCAGAAACTGCGCCATGGCGGCAAAGGCCAAAAGTCCGATTTGCGCCAGCGCCGTATTATTGACCGCAGTGCGATAAAAGGCATAGGCCAGCGTGAAAACCAGCAAAATGGACAACCGCCGGACATTGAGCAGCAAACGCCCCATATCCGGCGCATCGACAGCATTGTCCGCATGGCGGCGCAAAATCAGCGGAATGACAATATCATTGGAAATCATGATCGACAGCGCAACGGATGAGACAATCACCATAGCCGTTGCCGCAGACAAACCACCAATGAAGGCAATCAAAGTCACCAGATCCGCCCCCGCCGCCATGGGCAGGGTCAGCACATAACTGTCTGGGTCAATGATATTGCCAAACCGGATATTCCCGGCCAACGCAATGGGAATGACAAACAGATTGATTCCGATCAGATAGAGCGGAAACATCCAGGTTGCACGTTTGAGGGATTTTTCTGAGGTATTTTCAACCACCGCCACATGAAATTGCCGGGGCAACAAAAGCGCCGCACCTGCTGAGAGCAAAATGAGAACCATCCAATTGATAGCGTCTGGCCCGCCATCGGGGCCAAGAATGGATAAATTGGCCTCAGCAGCTTGCGAGAGCAGATCAAACGGCCCATCAAAAATGGAAAAGGTGACAAACAATCCTACAATGGTGAAGGCCACCAGTTTGATGATGGATTCGGTGGCAATGGCCAGAATAAGGCCGCCCTGATGTTCGGTCGCATCGGCATGGCGCGTGCCAAAGAGAATGGCAAACACAGCCATTGCAATGGCAACAAAAAAGGCAATATCGGCCAGCACCGGCAATTGGCCATCAACAAATTTGATATGCATATGGGCCATCATCGTGGCAACCGATGTGGCAACCGCTTTCAATTGCAAGGCGATATAGGGCATGGTGCCAACGACGGCAATCACGGTCGCAACGGCGGCCACGGTCTGGCTTTTGCCATAGCGGGCACCGATAAAATCGGCAATCGAGGTAATCCGCTCCGCTTTTGAGAGGCGAATCATTCGCCGGATCAAAGGATAGCCCAAGGTGAAGACCAGAATAGGCCCGATATAGACGGTCAAAAAATCAAGGCCGGAGGATTTGGCCAGACCAACCGATCCGAAAAATGTCCAGGATGTGCAATAAACGGCCAGCGATAAGGCATAGAGATTGGGATTGCGTTTGTTTGGGGCTTGCACCCGCGCTCTATGATCCCCATAGGATGCAATCACAAACAACAAGCCGATATAAATCAGGGTTGTTAAAACAACCATCCAGCCTTGCAGCATGTCGCCTTACCTTTTTCGCATCAGATTGATGGAGCCTGAGCCTAACTCTATAGCATAAAGACAGACAATGCACATTTTGCGTTTGGTCAAAGAAAAGCATAATCAGAATGACTATTCTTGAGTCACAAAGCGCACAAAATAGAGGCTGCGATAAGGGATAAAGACCAGACATATTATGGATGAGACAAGCAACAGTCAGGCGAGGCAAAAACCGCAGGGCCAATCCATTGGACGGCCAGCACCAAAACCGTTCCGGCCTTTGAAGAATATTGATGTCCGTCTGACATCCCTGTTGGATATGGCCGCCGATTCCATCGTCTTGATGGATGCGCAATCGCGCATTCTTCTCTATAACAAAGCCAGCGAAGCGCTCTTTGGTTTTAAGGCACAAGAGGTCATCGGCAAGAGCGTCAATATTTTGATGCCGCCCAAATATGCAGATCATCACGATGGCTATGTCGATACCTATTTAACCACAGGTCGTCATTCCATCATTGGCATAGGCCGCGAGGTGCAGGGCCGCAACAAGGATGGCACAGTCTTTCCGTTTGATTTGTCTGTTGGTGTGGCCCAGACCGAAGATGGCCCGCAATTCATCGGGGTGATGCGCGATTTGCGCGAGCACAAGCAGGCACAAGAACGTCTGCGCGATTTGCAGGCCGAATTGAACCAGATGACTCGCATCAATGCCATGGATGAAATGGGAGCGACTGTTGCCCATGAGCTGAACCAGCCATTGACGGCAATCATCCTGTATTTGCAAGCCATTGAGCGAAAATTGCAAACCACGCAGCAAAATGCGGACCCGCACTTGAAAAAGGATGAAATCGCAAAATTGGTGGATTTGTGTGGCCGTGCCATTCAGGAAGCCCAGCGTACCGCCTCGCTTTTGCAGCGCATCCGCTCCATCATCGAAAAACAGGAACCAGAACGCCTCTTGTGCGATATGCTGGCAATCATAGAGCGCGCCAAAACATTGGCCGAAGTCGGTTTTTCTGTCTCTGATGTGGATATATCCATCCATCACCAAACAGATTTGCCGCAGGTTTTGGTGGATCCGGTACAGATAGAACAGGTCTTCCTCAATCTGTTTCGCAATGCTTTTCAAGCCATGCGCAGGCAGGATCAGCGGGTCATTTGCATTGAGCTGTCTTGCCAGACGCAGGAAAAAGACAAGAAGAGCAAAGTGAAGGTGCAGTTCACAGACAATGGTCCGGGCATAAAACCAGAGCAAAGAGAAAGTCTGTTCAAGGCCTTTTCTTCTGCGCGGCGCAATGGCATGGGCCTTGGGCTTGCAATCACCCGCTCGATTGTGCAGAATCACGGCGGCAGTCTTGATCTTGCGCCCTATAACCCGCAAACCGGGGCCTGCTTTATTTTGTCCTTGCCAGCCGCTCTGCCCCATCCCCAATGCCAATGACTGTGCCAATGACTTTGCCAACCAATTTGACAGACCAGTCAGAATAGTCCTTTTTCACTATAAACCAAAAATTGATAAAATTGACGGGCAAGCAGTGCCCATTTTGATGAAACGCAAGGCAGAGGACGAAGAGAAAGACTAGAAAAGAGCGAAAAGTCTCTGACAAACACCTCTCTTTTGTCCATCTGGTGCGTTGCACAAGGAATAAGAAATGACAACCAGTCTCCATCCAACCATCCATATTGTTGATGATGACCCAGCCGTGCGTGATGCCCTGTCAGTGCTGTTTGAGCTGGAAGGCTATCAGGTCGAGACCTTTGCAGACGGAGATGAGTTTCTGGCGCATTTAAAGGATACATCTCCCTCGGCCGTGTTGTTGGATGTGCATATGCCCGGGCGCTCTGGCCTGCAAGTGCTGGAAGAAATGTCCGCCCGTCATTGTTCTTCACCGGTGCTGATTATTTCCGGCCAAGGGGATATTCCCATGGCGGTGGCCGCGATCAAACAGGGCGCGCATGATTTCATCGAAAAACCCTTTGATGGCACAGCAGTGGTCGAGCGCATCGAAACCATGATTGAGGCGGTCCAAAAGGGTGCAAAAGACGATGAGAATGCTCTAATCAACTGGACATTTCCAGGGGCTGATCATTTGACACCGCGTGAGCGCGATGTCTTGTTGCAAATCACCCAAGGGGCGTCTAATAAGGAAGCAGGCCAAAGCCTTGCTATTTCTCCGCGCACAATCGAAGTCCATCGGGCGCGGATCATGGAAAAACTCAAAGCACGCAACACAGCCGATCTTGTCCGCATTGTTTTGACAGGGCATTAGTCTTTTGACATGAGCCAATCGGGCATTGTCGAAATATCATGCCCGTCACGAAAAAGTGAGGCTGGTCTACTCAAATAGGCCAGCCTTTTGTTTTTGCGCAAATTTGTCTTTTTCCGACTACTTTTTTCAGATTTCGCTTTTTAATCTGTCCCCTTGGTAAAAATACGTGCTATATATATTCCTGAAAGTTGCAGATTGCGATAAATCAAATGATATCGTATAGCTGCTCCCAATATGTCCCGTGAAAGAAACATATCTGGCCGGTTCAATCTGTCGGTGAGAGGGATATAGTTTTCAAAAGCGCATATTTTTAGCCATGGACCCCATATGCATATGCACTCAAATCTAAGATCAATACAGCCCCGCAACGGGTCGTCGGATGAAGGTAAGGAAACAATGTCAGGTGAATTTTCCAGACATAAGCAATTTCCTGCCCATGGTGTGATCTTTTTTGAAGGGGATCCTGCCAGTAATATTTATGAAGTCGCAGCAGGGTCTGTGATGCTGTATAAGTTGCTGCCCGACGGCCGCCGCCAAGTGGTGGAAATTCTGGGGCCGGGAGATTTGTTCGGCATGCCGGCAGGAGACATCTATGATGTATCGGCAGAAACCCTGACCGAGACGCTTGTGCATTTGATGTCCCGCAAGGAAGCGGAAACGTCCCATGTCATGCAAGAGCATATCAAAAAATGTCTGGTCTCGCAGGTCCAAAATCTCCATGAACATGCTGTGCTTTTGGGGCGCAAATCCGCCCATGAACGTGTGGCGTCTTTTCTGATGCGCTTCGTGCCAAGCCGGGGGGATTTTGCTTGCATAGGCCCACAAGAAGATGCCGATGAATCGGTTGTCACCCTCAATATGACCCGTCAGGAAATTGCAGATTTTCTGGGCCTGACCATTGAGACGGTCAGCCGGGTGCTATCAGACATGAAGCGCCGCAAAGTCATTACCATGGAAAAACAAGATCGCATCCGCATCATGAATGTCTGCGGCCTGTGTCATCTAACCGGCAAATATTAGAGCATATTTCCGAAAAATGTGTGCGGTTTTCGGACAAAAATATGCTTAGAAATCCTGGGCCTAAACAGCTACGGAATGGCGTCCTTTGCCTTTATGCAAATAAGCATCAAAGGCGGCTGCAACCAAGCGCACCAAAGGTCGTCCTTCATGGGTGACACATACAAGATCACCTTCGCGTGTCGCCACGCCATCTGCAATCAATTCATCCAGATAGCCATAGGAGCTGGCGCGGATTGCGTCCAGATTGACGCCAAAATCCTTGGCAACCATCGCAATATCCACCTGATAGGCCGTCATGATAGACATGATAATCGCCGCCCGTGCCCGATCATCATCATCCATGGCAAGCCCGCGGGCAATAGGCAGTTCACCTGCTTCGACCGAACGCACCCAGCCGCCAAAATCTGGACTATTTTGAATATAGCCCTGTGGCATCTTGCCAATAGATGAGGCACCAAGACCAATCAGAATGTCAGCTTCATCTGTTGTATAGCCCTGAAAATTACGCCGCATTGAGCCTTCGCGCGCAGCAATCGCCAAAGGATCATCTGATTTGGCAAAATGGTCGAGACCAATTTTCTCAAATCCATAATCGGCCAATGCTTGACAGGCATCATCAAACAAGGCAATTCGCTCTTGTGCATCGGGCAGTAACTCTTCCTTGATCAGGCGTTGATGCTTTTTCATCCATGGCACATGGGCATAGCCAAACAGGGCAAGGCGCGTTGGATTGAGGCTGGCTGTCAGATCAATGGAATTGCGGATCGTCTCGCGGGTTTGATGGGGCAAACCATACATCAAATCAAGATTGATTTCCTCTATCCCCACAGCGCGCAAGGCCTCAACCGAGGCTTTGACAATAGCATAGGGCTGAACACGACCCACCGCTTCCTGAACCTTCAGATCAAAATCCTGCACGCCAAGGCTGGCGCGGTTAATCCCGGCAAGGTGCAGGGTCTGCGCCAAGTCAGGATTGACCGTGCGCGGATCCAGTTCAATTGCATGTTCTATATCGCTGGTAAAAGTGAAATGCGCTTTGACCACATCAACAACCCGCAAAAAGGCATCCCGTGGCAAAATAGACGGCGTGCCACCGCCCCAGTGAATATGGGAAACCAATTGCTGATCGGGCAATTTCGAAGCCACCAGCGCAATTTCACGCACCAGCATATCCGCATAATCCTGTAGCGGCTTTTCCTTTTTGGTGATCTTGGTATAGCAGCCGCAATAATGACACATAGATTGGCAGAAGGGGACATGCAGATAGAGCGAGATCGGCACCAAAGGATCAACGCTCTGAAGCCACTCAGCATAAATATCTGCCCCAAAGCCGACATCAAAATGCGGAGCAGTGGGGTAAGACGTATAACGCGGCACAGCACGCGTTGCATATTTCAAGGTCACATTGGTCATGGGGCCATTTAGCGCGTTGTGCGCCAAAGGAGCTTTGACTTCCATCAAACCTTACGGAATTGTCATATGGAACAGTGCGTATATAGAATGGTCCCAGAGCTTTGAAAGCTTACGGAGCAAAAACCGCTTCAGTGGTCTTGGTAAGGATACGCAAAGGAAGGGTCGCTGTTCCAACCACACGAGTGCCAATCGTTTGTTGATTGGCGCTCGTTTGCAAGGCATCAAGAGGATTTTGTTGTTTCAGGCCTTTTAAAAGAGTGACCAGAGCCGGGGATGTTGCAACGGTTGAATGATGAAGGCGATCACCCCCCGTAAAGTCGGTCACATCAACAACACTGATCCCGGAATGATTGATTTTGCTCAGATCAACACTATTGCCAACTCTTTCTTCTTGTCCCGTCAGCAAGCCGGAAACTTGCAAAGCCTCATCTTTTTGAGACGCAAAGATAAAGAAGGGTCGTGGAAGTGGTTTGATCTGGTTGAGTTGCGCATTGAAAACATCAAGATCCAAATCCGGCGACAACAAAATCACCCCATTGAGTTTGGACAGGAAAGAGGCTTTGCCGCTGAGATGCATCTGACGCAAACTCTCCATTAACAGTTCGGAGCCAAGGGAATGCGCCACCAATGTGATTTGCTCAATATTAGAGCGATGCAGCTGTTCAATGACCTGTACCAGAGCATCTCTGGAGATTTTAACACTGTCCCTGTCATAGACATAAAGTCCGGTGCGGCCAGCGCTGGGCCATGAAAACAACATCATGGGCACCGTCATGTCATAATCATGCTGAATCTGTGCAACCCGATAAAGTCCTTCGGCAAAATTGGTATTATAGCCGTGAATATAGAGCACCAGCTCTTTTTGACCTGTGGGCAAGCGTTCGGCCTTTTGAAGGGAATGATCAGACACAGCTTTATGAAAAGAGTGCGCATCTGAATAATCATGATGACCACGCGTCACAAAATGCTTTGCTGGATCAGCCTGTCCGCTTGGCCATTCAATCTCGCCAATTTTATGTGTGCCAGGAATGCTGACATCAAAGCGCGCATAGCCAAGCTGCTTGCTGCGTTGTGAGCCATAGCGAATGCGCGCATCATCGAGATTGGCTTGACGATTTGTTGCAACAAAAATGGATGAGACAGAGGCAAGAGGTGCAGCAGATCTGGACGCGCTATCCTGATAATCAAGACCCCCACGAGACGCGCACCCAGCCAATATGAGCAACACAAAGCCCATGCAAGATAAAGCTGATCTCTTTGGAAGAGAAAATAGGATCATACAATCAGCCTCGCCAATGCGTGAGGATTGAGGGGTCAATATAGGCCTTAAAGTCCAGATATAGACGAAAATTGCTTGATGACAACAACCCCGCCAATAATAAGAGCGATGCCAATCAGTGCCGGAAGATCCAAAGATTGCTTGAACAGAAAAAAGCCAATCAGCGAAATCAGCACAATGCCTGCCCCGGACCATATGGCATAGGCAATGCCAACAGGGATGGTTTTTAAAGCAAGAGACAGAAAAAAGAAGGCAATGGCAAAGGCAATCAGACTAAGCACTGTGGGCAAGGCTTTGCTAAAACCTTGTGAGAGGATCAGGGCAGACGTGCCAGCAACTTCAAATAAAATGGCAAAGCCAAGATAAAGCCAGTTCAAAAGGATATCCTTATCGCATGAAAGCGGGAAAGACGGTCATAACGAACCAAAGGCAGACTGTCGAGAGGATCCATGTTCTTCGCACTTGATTCTCTGAAATCATAATCCATGAAAAACGATCATATGACAGGCAAGAGCACCAGAAATGGCATATCTTAGCCAAAAGGCTATAGGTCTTTGGGCGAAGAAAGCGGCAAAAAGACAGAGGCAATACACATTTTAGACGCCCGCTCCTTTCTTGCTTTCAAAATTTCTGAAATTGTAGAAACTCCGCAAGAGATAGTCTGTAAAAAGCTGAATTATATGAAGAATTTGTAATATTTGGGTCTTGATTATGCTCAAGGCTGTGACCACGAGTCGCACCTTTTACGTATTTCCACCCCTTCACGTTGACATGAGTCAAAGCGTATCAAGCCCCAGAACCATAGGGTCAGTTGACCCTGATTGGGGGAAGTGCGTTCCTAGATGGGACTGAAAGATGGCTCACACAATTAAAAGACTCTCTGTAGAAGAAGGCCTGTTTGCGGTATTCCTGACCGCTCTTGCCTTCGCTTGCCTCGCGATCGCTGCAAAGGCGGTGGATGGCGTTATGGCATTTCACGCGACCGTCGGTCTGATTTTTTCAGCACTCGGCGTGTTCCTTATTTTCAACGCCTATTTCAAGCGTCCAGCGGACGTTGATGAAACAGGCTACAACCTTGGCCCGATCAAATTTGCCTCTGTGGCAGCTATGTTCTGGGGTATTGCCGGTTTTCTGGTTGGCGATATCATCGCTTGGCAATTGACCTTCCCAGCGCTGAACTTTGATCTGGAATGGACCAGCTTTGGCCGTTTGCGTCCACTGCATACCTCTGCGGTGATTTTCGCATTCGGTGGCAACGTGCTGCTCGCCACATCCTTCTATGTGGTTCAGCGCACCTGTCATGCCCGCTTGCCGGGCCGTGTCTCTCCATGGTTCATTATTCTGGGCTATAACGCCTTCATCGTGATTGCCGGGACCGGCTATCTCTTTGGCGCCACTCAGGGTAAAGAATATGCAGAGCCGGAATGGTATGCCGATTTGTGGCTAACCATTGTCTGGGTTGCCTATTTGCTGGTGTTCCTTGGAACGCTCTGGAAGCGCCGTGAGCCGCATATCTATGTGGCAAACTGGTTCTATCTGGCCTTCATTGTTACCATTGCCATGCTGCATCTGGGTAACAATATCTCCATCCCTGTTTCTATCTATGGCATCAAGTCCTATCAGCTTTTCTCTGGTGTACAGGATGCTTTGGTGCAGTGGTGGTATGGTCACAATGCGGTGGGCTTCTTCCTGACCGCTGGCTTCTTGGCCATCATGTATTACTT
Organism: Cohaesibacter sp.; assembly: GCA_025800145.1. Taxonomy (GTDB): domain Bacteria; phylum Pseudomonadota; class Alphaproteobacteria; order Rhizobiales; family Cohaesibacteraceae; genus Cohaesibacter. The sequence goes on along the minus strand of JAOXSH010000066.1, from coordinate 11,159 downwards.
CATTCCAAAGCGCGCAGATCGTCCGGTTTATTCCTATCGTCTGTCTATCGTGCACTTCTGGGCTCTGATCTTCCTGTATATCTGGGCAGGCCCGCACCATTTGCACTATACCGCGCTGCCTGATTGGGCGCAGACCCTGGGTATGACCTTCTCGATCATTCTGTGGATGCCGTCTTGGGGTGGTATGATCAACGGTCTGATGACCCTGTCCGGTGCTTGGGACAAACTGCGCACAGACCCTGTTCTGCGTATGATGGTTGTCTCTGTTGCCTTCTATGGCATGTCCACCTTCGAAGGGCCTCTGATGTCCGTCAAGGCTGTGAATTCCCTGTCTCACTATACCGATTGGACCATCGGTCACGTGCATTCCGGTGCTCTGGGCTGGGTTGGCTATATCTCCTTCGGTGCTCTCTACTGCCTGATTCCATGGCTGTGGAACCGCAAGAAGCTATATTCCGATCGTCTTGTTGAATGGCATTTCTGGATCTCTACGCTCGGCATTGTTCTCTACATCACCTCCATGTGGGTGTCCGGCATCATGCAGGGCCTGATGTGGCGCGCATATGACAAGCTCGGCTTCCTTGAATATTCCTTCATCGAATCCGTTGAGGCGATGCATCCGTTCTATATGATCCGTGCACTTGGCGGCCTGTTGTTCGTCCTTGGCTCTCTGATCATGGCCTATAACCTCTGGATGACCATTAAAGTGGGTGAAAAAGCGGAAGTTGACGCTGCTGACCCATCTTTGGTTCCCGCAGAATAAGGAACGGCAAATCATGTCTATGTTTAACAAACACGCTGTTCTTGAAAAGAATTCCATCCTGCTTCTCGTTGGCATCCTGATTGTGGTTGCCATCGGGGGTCTGGTGGAAATCGTTCCGCTCTTCTATCTCAAGAGCACCATCGAGAAAGTACAGGGCATGCGCCCTTACACCCCTCTCGAGCTAGCCGGTCGTAACATCTATATCCGTGAAGGCTGCTATCTGTGTCACTCACAGATGATCCGCCCGATGCGTGACGAAATTGAACGTTATGGTCATTATTCTCTGGCAGCAGAATCCATGTACGACCATCCCTTCCAATGGGGATCCAAGCGTACTGGTCCTGATCTTGCGCGCGTTGGCAACAAATATTCTGATCTTTGGCACGTCAACCACCTGATCGATCCTCGCTCAGTGGTGCCCGAATCTGTCATGCCCGGATATCCATTCCTGGCAAAGGCAGAGCTGAAAGTTCCCGATATTTCTGCTGACCTGAAAGTCAACCGCTTCGTTGGTGTGCCTTATACCGACGAGCAGATTGCCAATGCCAAGGCCGATCTTATGGCTCAGGCAAATCCTGATGACGACAATGTGGATGGTCTCGAAGAGCGCTATCCCGGCGTTGTGATCCGCGATTATGACGGCGATCCTGACAAAGTGACGGAAATGGATGCTATGGTTGCCTATCTGCAAATGCTGGGTACCTTGGTAGATTTCTCAATCTATGATGACAAGGCAGACCTTCGCTAGGGAGCGAGTTCATGTCGACCTATGAAACTTTAGCTAACTTCGCGCAGACATGGGGCTTGCTCTATTTTGTACTGATCTTTGCGGGTGTCCTGGTATATGCCCTTTGGCCATCCAACAAGGATAAGTTCGACGAAGCGTCTCACATGCCGCTGCGGGAGGACTGAGAATGAGTGAACATAACAAGGAAATGGACCACATCACCGGCGTCGAAACGACGGGTCACGAGTGGGATGGTCTGAAAGAGCTGAACAATCCTCTGCCACGCTGGTGGTTGTGGACATTCTATATCACCGTCATTTGGGCGATTGGTTACTGGGTTGCTTATCCAGCATGGCCATTGGTCAGCGACTATACCAAAGGCATGTTGGGTCACTCCAGCCGCGCCGAAGGTCAAGCTGCCTATAATCAATTGCTGGCCGCCCGTCTGGAAAAAGGCGCAGGCCTCAAGGACGCCTCTGTTGAGGAAATCCTTGGCAATGACGAGCTGCGCACCTTTGCCATCGCACAGGGCTCTGCCGCCTTCGGTGACAATTGTGCAGCCTGCCATGGCTCTGGTGCCGCCGGCACCACCGATTATCCAAATCTGGTCGATGACGACTGGCTTTGGGGTGGCACCATTGATGCGATCCACGAAACCCTTCGCGTCGGCATCCGTTCCGGCCATGAAGACGAGCGCACCAATGACATGACAGCCTTTGGTCGTGACGAAATTCTCGAAAAAGAGGATATCATCACAGTTACCAATTATGTGATGTCTCTGTCCGGTATGCAAACCGATGAAGGTGCAGATCTGGAAGCAGGCAAAGTCCTGTTCGAAGAAAACTGTACCTCTTGTCATGGTGAAGATGCCAAGGGTCTGCAAGATCTGGGTGCACCAAACCTGACCGACGCCATTTGGCTCTATGGAGGGGATCGTGCAGCGATCATTGAATCCATCACCAATGGTCGAAAGGGCGTGATGCCAAGCTGGGAAAAACGTCTCGATCCTGTGACGGTCAAATCCCTTGCGGTCTATGTCCATACCCGCGGTGGCGGACGATAAGAACAGCAAAAGCCAGCTCTTTAGGGGCTGGCTTTTCTCTTTGATGGCGTCATACTCACAAGCCTGATCTCATGAAAGGCCGGTCATAAGCAGCATACCGTCAACTATACTGTTTCTGTCAGCCCTTTGATGCAAAAATAGCCTGATCTGCCAAATAGCATAGATATAGAGATCGCCCATAAGGATGTGTTACGCGATGCAGTGCGCACGGGCGACAATATGTCTCGGTATTTTTCCTATAAAACTACATTTAATTTTCTGAATTTAATCTATGTCATAGGAATGGACGAATTGCCTCATTATAGATGAGAGAGAATACTGGTAAATTAAATGCCGGTTATTAAGTTTGCTTCGAGGAGAAGTGTTATGAAGGCTGATGCCCAAGGGACCAGCGCGGGCGACCCACAACCGCTTTATGAGAAAGCCAAAAAAGTATTCCCCCAAAGTGTGAGCGGCACCTTTCGCTCAATCAAATGGGCTTTTATGGCCGTGGCACTGGGATTTTACTATTTCACTCCTTTCATTCGTTGGGACAGAGGCCCCGGTGCGCCGGATCAGGCCGTGCTGATTGATTTTCCTGCTCGTCGTTTCTATTTCTTTTTCATCGAGATCTGGCCACAGGAAGTCTATTATCTGACCGGCTTGCTCATTCTGGCCTCCATTGCCCTGTTTTTGATGAATGCTTTGGCCGGGCGCGTCTGGTGCGGCTATATGTGCCCGCAAACGGTCTGGACTGATCTCTTCTTCATGGTTGAGCGCTGGATAGAAGGCGACCGCCGTGTCCGCCTGAAAACAGAAGGCCAACCCCTGACCCTCAAACGCATCGGACAGAAAATCTCCAAACATATTGTCTGGTTGTTGATTGCATGGTGGACTGGCGGCGCTTGGGTCCTGTATTTCGCCGATGCCCCAACGCTGGTCAAGGAACTGGCCTTTGGCGACGCTCCCATGGTGGCCTATGTCTGGATTGCCATTCTCACCTCAACGACCTATTTGCTGGCAGGGCATATGCGCGAGCAGGTCTGCGTCTATATGTGCCCATGGCCCCGGATTCAGGCGGCCCTGACCGACGAATGGGCCTTGAATGTCACCTATCGCACAGACCGGGGCGAGCCGCGCGGCTCTTTGAAAAAGATGAAATTGCGCGCCAAGGAAGGCTTGCCAGCAGGCGATTGCGTTGATTGTGGCCAATGTGTTGCGGTTTGCCCCACGGGCATCGACATTCGTGATGGGGCGCAATTATCCTGTATTCAATGTGGCCTTTGCATTGATGCCTGTGATGCGGTGATGCAAAAAATCGGCAAACCTCGTGGTCTGGTCGATTATGATACCGATATCAACATCCAGCGCCATTTGGAGGGCAAGGACAGCATTTATAAATTTGTGCGCCCAAGAACAATCATTTATGTCACGATGATTGTCGGTATTTGCGCTCTGATGCTGGTCACCTTGATCAATCGCCAATTGGTCGATCTCAATGTATTGCATGACAGAAATCCACTTTATGTTGCTTTGTCTGATGGGTCTTTGCGCAATGGCTATACCGTGCGCCTGATCAATAAGGCCAATACAGCACGCGATTTTGAATTGTCGCTCGAAGGCGTGCCACAAGGCTTCTCAATGAAAGCGGTCGGCATTGAAACAGGCAATCCAAAAAGCATAATCGTGCCGATTGATGCTGACATCACCAAGGAATTGCGTGTGCAGGTCTTTGCGCCCAAAGGGGCCAAATTGTCCCGATCCGATCCAATTGCCTTCCGTGTCAAGGATCTGGAAACGGGAGAAACGGCCCGCGTTGGTGATTATTTCAAATCACCATAAAGCATGACATATTCATGATGTAACAAAGAGCCAGCTGATCAAAAACAGCTGGCTCTTTTAAGCGTTCAAGCCTGGCGGCCCGATTTAAAAGTCTTTATCCATCCCTCTCCCCCTCCCAAACCACCCGTTATGGTACTCTCGTGGGCGGTTTGGGAGGGGGAGAGGGATGGAGATGCGGCCTAAAAGTCTCAGACAGAGACTTTTAAATCAGGCACTGACAAAAGGCTTTTCCTGTTCCATTAAAATCGCTATTGTCCGGCCTGCAGGAAAGAGGCTCAGGCATAACGGCAAGGAAAGATAAATATGGCCAATCCAGCCCCCAAAAAACAAAAAGAATTGACCGGCAAACATGTCTTGATGTGGGTGTTGGGCTTCTTTGGCGTCATGTTCATCGCCAATGGCTTTTTTGTCTATTATGCCAATATTTCATGGCCGGGAGTCGAGGTCGAAAGCTCCTATAAGGAAGGGCAGGTCTATGATCAGAAATTGGCCGAGGCCCGTGCACAACAACAGCGGGCCTGGGCCATTGATGCCCAGCTCAAACGCTCTGCTGGCGATGTGATATTGGTCGTGGAGGCAAAAGATAAACAAGGCAACGCCCTGACCGGCCTCTCTATCAAGGCAGAAGTTGGCCGCCCGATCACGGAAGCACAGGATCATAAAGGAGATTTGAGCGAAAAAGGCGATGGTCTCTATACCCTGTCTCTTGGTGCGTTGGATCCGGGCCGTTGGCGCGTCAAGCTTGATGCCTTTGAGAAAGACGAGCTGAAATTCAAATCTGTGGGTCAGACCACCTTGGAATGACGCGAAACGCGCTGAAAAACGCTCTCAAGACCCCATGGCCCGATGTCAGGATGATAAGGCGCAATGCAACAAGTAGAACGTGACTGGACTGCTTTCTCCCAAAGCCTGCCCAATGGCAAAGAGCAAATCGCTCTTGCAGTGGAAGGCATCTATTGTCCGGCCTGTATGACCCGCATCGAGCGGGGCTTGATGGATCTGGAAGGGGTGGAACGCGCCCGCGTCAATCTCTCCTCGCATAGGCTCTCGGTGATGTGGGATCCGGCACAGCTCAAGCCTCAAACATTGCTCGACCGTCTGGCCGATCTGGGCTATGGCGCTCATCCTTTTGACCCGGCTGCGGTCAAAAATGAAGAAAAGAAAGAAAATACCCGCATTCTGCGCGCTTTGGCTGTGGCTGGCTTTGCCTCGATGAATGTGATGCTTTTGTCAATCTCGGTCTGGTCCGGCAATGTCTCAGACATCTCCGCAGAAACCCGAGATTTCTTCCATTGGCTCTCAGCCCTCATTGCCTTACCTGCTGCGGCCTATTCCGGTATGCCTTTTTTCAGCTCTGCCTGGCGCGTGCTGCGCAAAGGGCATCTGAATATGGATGTACCAATTTCCATAGGCGTCATTCTGGCTCTGCTCTTGTCCATTTTGCAAACCATTCAACATGAAAAAGAGGTTTATTTTGAATCGGCCCTGATGCTGCTCTTTTTCTTGCTGATTGGCCGCTGGCTGGATCAGATGATGCGGGTCAAAACCCGCGCCTTTGCTGAAAACCTGACCGCCCTGAAAGCCGAAACAGCCATGAAGCTGTTTGACGATGGGGCGTTACGCGAAGTGCCCTTATCCAAAATTGCAGCAGGGGACCGGGTACTGGTCCGCCCCGGCGAGCGGGTGAGCGTCGATGGCACAGTGCTGGAAGGCGCGTCGCTGATTGATCAAAGTCTGGTGACAGGCGAAACAAGGCTGGTTGAGGTTGAAAAAGGCGAGACGGTCTATGCCGGGACACTCAATGGCGAAGGCGCTTTGACCATTACTGTCACAGCCGCCGCAAAAGGAACACTTCTGGATGAGGTCAATCGCCTGATTGATGAAGCAATGGAAGCCAAATCCCGTCACCGCCAATTGGCGGACAAGGCGGCAGAGTTATACGCGCCCATTGTTCATACCGCAGCGGCGCTGACTTTTTTCGGTTGGTGGCTTTGGGGCATTGGCTGGCAACCCTCACTGGTTATTGCCATTTCTGTGCTGATCATCACATGCCCCTGTGCCTTGGGGTTGGCCATCCCGGCTGTGCAAGTGGTGGCGTCTGGCTCGCTGTTTCGCAATCAGGTGTTACTCAATCGCTCTGACGCGCTCGAAAGACTGTCCCGCGTGGACACAATCATTTTTGACAAAACCGGCACACTAACCCGCCCCATGCCCGGCATCGTCAATGCCGAGCACTGCAATCCCGACCATGTGGTCTTGGCCATTGCCTTGGCCAAAAGCTCCAGTCACCCTCTATCCAGCGCCTTGGCCGCACTTGAGCGCTCCATACAGCCCATGCCCGATGTGTTAGAAGAAAAAGGCAAAGGCCTGATTGCCAAAGATAAGGACGGCAAGGAAATACGTCTGGGGTCCGCTGTTTTTTGCGCAGCAGAAGATCTGGCAAAAGAGGTCGGTCAAACCCATCCTATGGCCTCGCTCATTGCCTTTGCACGAGAAGGGGACACACCAACCGTCTTTGCGCTGTCACAGCAATTGCGCAGTGATGCGGAGCAAGTGGTGGCAAGTCTCAAAGACAAAGGCCAAGAGATCATCATTTTGTCCGGTGATCAGCCCGCAGCGGTCGCCGCCATGGCCGAGCAATTGCAGATCGATCAGTATAAAGCCGGCATTGACCCAACACAGAAGATTGCTTTCATTGAAGCGTTGAAACAACAGGGCCGCACCATTTTGATGGTGGGCGATGGCATCAATGATGCTCCCGCTCTTGCAGCCGCCCATGTATCGCTCTCGCCCATCACTGCCGCTCATGTCAGTCAGGCCGCCGCCGATGCGCTCTTTTTAGGGGAGAAATTGGAACCGGTCTTGCATGCGCTCGATATTGGCAACCGGGCGCGCAAAATCATGGAACAGAATTTGGCTCTGGCAACGCTCTATAATATCATCGCGGTGCCGTTTGCGGTGGCTGGCTTTGTGACCCCTTTGATCGCTGCTTTGGCCATGTCCGGCTCGTCTTTGATTGTGACGATCAATGCTTTGCGGGCGCGGGCAAAATCAGACAAATGGCTGTCAGACAATTTGGCCGCTGACGATGCCTATGCCAATCAGGGACCAAAATTGACATGATTTTGGTGCCAAACAAACTTGATCTATCGTCTTTTGCGAAAGGGTGAAATCATGTCTTCCTTGCTGTTATTGATCCCGGTTGCTTTGGGATTGGGGCTTTTGGGCCTGATTGCCTTTCTCTGGTCCTTGCGGGACAATCAATATGAGGATGTGGAAGGAGCAGCCTATCGCATTTTGCTCGATGATGATCTATCGCCACAAGAACAGGCAAAAATTAACGCCAGACGAGAGCCAGAGCCAGACCAAGATCAAAAGCCAAGCAAGGCATAAGGCATAGATATGATGCTATCTTTTGATAGTCTGGCGCTGTTTTTCTTCTCCTCCATTGCTTTGGGGCTGGCACCGGGGCCGGATAATATCTTTGTCCTGACCCAATCCGCTCTTTATGGTCGTATGGCTGGTTTGCTTGTCACTTTGGGGCTATGCACAGGCCTGATTGTCCATACAATGGCTGTTGCCTTTGGTGTTGCTGTAATTTTCCAGACCTCTGAATTGGCTTTTTCAGCGCTGAAAGTGATCGGAGCGGCCTATTTGCTTTATTTGGCATGGGGTGCATGGAAGGCAGGGGCAAGCCCCTTGCCACAAGAAGGCGCGCAAAATCAGCCAAACGCCCTGAGCTATAAAAAGCTCTATCTGCGCGGTATTGTGATGAATCTCACCAACCCCAAAGTCGCCATTTTCTTTCTCGCCTTCCTGCCGCAATTTGCAGATCCTGCCCAAGGCAGCATCCCGGTACAAATGTTCCTGCTAGGCCTGCTTTTCATTGTCGCAAGCCTGCTGGTTTTTTCCGCCATTGCATGGGGAGCAGGCGTTCTGGGGCAAAAATTACGCCGCTCTTCGCGCTGGCAGCAGATCATGAACCGCACGGCCAGCCTCATTTTCATAGCGCTGGCGATCCGCTTGGCAACCACAGAGCGTTGAGGAGATAATAGAAGTCTTGGCCTAAGAGCCTGATTTAAAAGTCCTGAGCCAGCCCTCTCTCCCTTTTCATATCACCCGTCATGGCACCCTCATGGGCGGTCTGAAAAGGGGGAGAGGGCTGGATATGAGGCCTAAAAGTCTCAGACAGAGACTTTTAAATCGGGCACTTAGAGATAATACGACAAAGCACAAAATTCAGAATAGTCCCCTATGGCAAATTGCCGATAACCCTACTGAAACAGGTAACACAGAGAGTTCTGACACATTCTCAAAATCGTAGGATCAAAAAGGTGGATAGAACATCCTGAGATACAGGAGCTGGCTCAATGAGCCAGTTCCAATTCAAACGGATCAGATTCCTGAAGGATGGCAGATGACGGACCATCATATTCGGCTTCAGGCATGGCACCACAGTGACCATCAATATTGAGGACAACGATAATAACCATCAGGCTTTGTGCAAGGCTTAGGGCGAATTCTTTGGTGGTTGAAAGACTGCTGGCCATGATTTCTGCTCCTGTTTGGCGGGCTATCCCGCGTTGCAGGTACAGAACGATGATCAGCATCCTATGGGTCAATCTTTTATGCCGTTGGTATTAAACCAATGACTGAACAGGGCGGATTGCGGACATGTGGTGGTGCACAAACCAATCATAAAAGTAAAATCGGCGCAGCTACTACCAACAACACGGTACTTTCGACCTTCTCCCAAGTCATCCAAAGAGAGCGATAGATTGAGTTGATTAAAAATTACAACCACCCTATCATTCCAAATTTAATCAAATCATGGTTAAGGGTTGGGTGATTTTATGCAGTTATTTCAAAATGATAAATATAATATACTGTTAGATCGCCTCTATGATTATGCCATCAATGATGAGCCGTTATCTTTGATGGCTGATATTTTATCTGACGAATATCCTGAGCTTTGTGTGGGTTTGTTCGGGTATGATTTTTCAATGAAGCAAGAAATTGCAGCCAGAGTGACAAACATTCCCAATTATCTGGAGGCACTTTTCTTTGAGCACTACCAGTTTGTTGCTCCTTGGACACAGAAATTCGCGGTATCCAAAGCTGGAGAGATTATTCAGACCCAGCAAATAATCTCCATGAGCGATCTATATAAGACGGAATATTACAACGATTTTCTTAAAGCAATAGATGGCCGTGATCGCGGAGCTGGTTCAATGTTGTTTCAGGAGCATGGTCGAGCTTTGGGGGTCGTCTATATGTTCGAAAAGCGATATGACGACCAACTTCCTGAACTGGAGCAATATCTTGAAAGACTGATCCCACACTTACGTCGTGTGATGGACATAAAACGTAAAATGGGGCAGTTCTTCATCCAAAAAACGGCCACTCAGCAGATATTTGATGAATTAAATGGCTCAGTATTTCTACTCGATGATTTTGGCAAGGTAGTTTATTTCAATAGCAGTGCTCAGAACCTGCTCAAAAACCATTCCAATGAGATCAAGATTGTAAAAGCTCGTATTTCGTGGTCACGTCCGGCAAATGCAAGCAAATTTCAGTCGGCTGTCGCTGCTTCCATGAACGAAAGTTCAGAACTCAGCTGTTTTATCTCGGATCCTTTCGCGTTGGTATTTCAAAATGGCGAACGTAGAACCGCATTTACATTTCGCTCGAGAGCAACCAAAACCATTCGCGTGGTTGCAGATGACAAAGAAGCAGGTTTCAATGTCCTGTTAATCGAAAATCCCGAGCCATTAGACCATCTCACCCCCCCTGACCTTGTACCGCCTCTACAAGCTGACACCTGCAGAAAGCCGTTTGGTTATCAATATGTGCCAAGGTGGAGCCTTGCAAACTTATGCGGAACAAGCCCAAGTTTCCATTAATACAGCGCGCAATCAAATGCGAAGTATCCTACAAAAAACCGAGGATCGAAAGCAAACCCAGATGGTTCAGCGCGTTATGACAGAGACCAGGCTCAGATCGTTATTTCGTTGAGTAAACGGTAAAAAGTATCGGCTAACAGTGAAAATTTAGCTCTTTCCCTGCACGTTATAATCAATATTAATCATGAAAAGCACCTGAGTCTTTTCTATCTTCCTCAAATAGAAAAATCACTGTCGCCTGAAGCGTTGATATTAATGGCAGATTGTAAAAACGTGCAAAGTCCCATTGCCGAAAAAACAATCACATTGTCCGTTTGTCAGGTTTGTTCAGGTGTTGAAGACCGGGGAACCGCCATGATCCACACGCTTGCCATCTCAGATATTGTTAAGGATATGAATTCTGCAATAGGGACTTGTTCAAGCCCTGAAGAGTGGAATGTTAGAGCATATTTGTCGAAAAGTGTGTGCGGTTTTCGGACAAAAATATGTTTATTCAAAATGCTCTAGATTCCCAGCTGTCAGTAAGAATTCTTGCCGTTGGCGACTTCAGGTCATGTCTGAACACATCACCAGTCAATTAGATCACTTCGTCGATCTGGCCGTTGCCGTCAGGTCCGAGACCCAAATATGAATTTCTCCAATACATAGCCACGTCTTTTATTCGTTCACTTCACTATAGAAAGGGCAAGATATGATCATGAAACCCGCTGGTGCCTTACTGTTATCTGTAATGCTTCTCGCTATTTCAAACCAAAGCGCAGTTGCTGAAAAAGCTCTGACAGGAAAAGATTTTCGAGAAAAAATGGTCGAGAAAACTCTCACATGGAAACAGGGAAAAAACCACGGAACAGTTCGCTTCAGCAGGTCTGGCAAAATCTTGAT
>JAOXSH010000060.1 GCA_025800145.1 Cohaesibacter sp. | reverse complement strand
TTGAGAGACAAAACCATGCTTTTCCATGAAGGCTTCATTTTTCTTGGAACGCAAGATCTTTACATCATCCTCGGAAAGATCATCCTCCAGTGCCTCATCGTCAAAATCCAGAACCTCAAAACAAGTGATGCCTTTGATCTTGTGGACCTCAGCCAGTGTAAGCTGACAAGCCTCGGAAAGGCGCATGCCTGAGAACAGGGAAATCAGGGGCACCCAGAAATGAGCGGCAGAGGGGATGACATCGGGCGGCAAAGGCTCTTTTTTTGATACGCCATAGGGGCGGATGTGATTTCGGTAATCAGAGCCGAATATCAGTTTCAGATCTTCGATTGTGAAAGATTGCCGCTTGGGTTCTTTCTTTGCCTTTTTGGCAAAGGGACGCAGCAGGCCCTTGACCGGGTTTTTGTCGGTGATTTCCTCCCGCACGGCCCATTCGAAAAATGTATCAAGCCGGTCGATATTGCCTTTCGCGGTTCGCGGCCTGCATGGGGCGATATTCTGCGCCTCGGCTTTCTGCGCCACTTCCGGTGCAGACAGCCCCTTGAACTCTTTCTTCTTACCCCAATTGGCAGGAAGCTTGGAAACAACATCGACATAGCGCCGCGCTGCCATACGGTTGATGCTTTGTATGGGCGTGTCGGGGCCAAAGATGTGATAGATCAACTGCTCCACATAATTGATTTTGAGCAGAGTTTTCGGATGGGTCTCGTCAGAAATCAGATCCTGTTTATGCAGATCATAAGCTTGTTTTATGGTGATCTGCGCTACTCCGCCAGTCTCTCTAGATGCAAGAGATAAAACGTTGGATTGCACGCTCCTATCCTGAAACAGATCGTCATCAAGCGGAAGATCGGCAAAGTTACTTTCAAGGCGCTGAATATCCCGCCGAAACAGCAGACTATCTGCCCGCCGGAGATAGCCGGACAAGATCTTTGCTTTGTCCTCATCAGCGGCAAACTGATTGCCGGTCAAAAGGCGTTTGGCTTCTCCTATCATGCCGTTGGTATAATTTCGCGGCGAATGCGTGTCTCGACCGGGCCGGGATTGTCGCTCCGCGCTTTGTCTTTCTCGATCAGCGGCCAGAGAGGGGAAAGGTGATTGTGGTTTGGTGAGTTTTTGCCATGCCCTAAAATTGGCAATGATGAGCTTTCGCACATCCTCTGGGATGCGGCGACGGATGTAATAAATCCTGCCTCGTGTGTCCAAACCGGGATATTTCGCCATCTCTGCCATACGGTTTGTGTAACACATTTGTGTAACACTTTGAACAGAAGACGCTTATATCTCAAAGACTTATAAGGAAAACAACCATTTAGGGAAAAATGGTGGAGCTAAGCGGGATCGAACCGCTGACCTCGTGAATGCCATTCACGCGCTCTCCCAACTGAGCTATAGCCCCACATTGTTGATCAATCTGTTTCGATCAAGTGGTGAGGCGGACCATAGTCAGGGATTTTCTTGAAATCAATCCCCTTTTTCGCCTTGTTGTGAATCTTTCCCCAGTCCTGTGAACCTGCTTGAGCAAGGGAAGAAAAGAAAGGGGGATAAGCCGCACAGCGGCAGAAGAGGGAATAAGAAAACGCGACAGAAATCTGCCGCGTTTGCACGATCTGAAAGTTCATACAAATCAGGAGAAAATCGCAAAGGGCGATTTATTCGTCATCATTGGATGAAACAGCCACATCCAACCCGATATTGGCCATGGAATCTTCATCTTCTTCATCATCAAGGAAGACATCCGCATCATCGCTATTGGAATCATCATCCAGATCCGGCACGTCAATGCTGGAGGCTTGCTCCACATCGGCATCTGCATCTTCAAGGGAGATGACTTCTGCATTGGCTTCAACAGCACCTGCTTCCACCTCTACCTCAGGGTTATCATCCTCCATCTCCGGTGCCTCGGGGGCAGCAGGTTTGGCAACCTCAAAGATGGTGCCGCATTTGGGGCAGGTGATAGGATCGCGGTTCAGGTCGTAATATTTGGCGTTACAGTCCGAACAAATCCGCTTGGTGCCAAGTTCTGGTCGTGCCACAGCTTTGCCTCTTTGCATGGAATCTTGTTTAAAAACTTTGAAGACCTCCATTAGACAACCTGAAGCGGCCTGTCAAAAGCAAAAAACGCTCAAATGCTGCAAAAACCCACAATTGTACCGATATCAAGGTGACCAATGCTAAAAAATCGTGTAAATGCGAGCGCGATTGGCTTTTTGCAAACAGCCGCCCGGGATGCGGCCGATAGGCGTGATATGGCACATGATGCCTCAAACATGACACCACTTTCCTCTCTTTTCTCAAATGGCCTTAAAGGTCGCTTGCAGGTGCCAGGGGACAAATCCATCTCTCACCGCTCTCTGATTTTTGGTGCATTGGCCAAAGGAGAAACGGTTATTTCCGGCCTTCTGGAATCAGAAGACGTGATCAATACTGCAAAGGCCATGGCGGCGTTCGGGGCCAATATACACAAAGACGATGACGGCAACTGGCATGTCACCGGCCTTGGCACCGGCGCATTGCTGGAGCCAACAGACGTTTTGGATTTTGGCAATTCCGGCACGGGAGCTCGTCTGGTCATGGGGCTGGCTGGCGCCCATGCCTTTGCAACCACCTTCATAGGCGATGCCTCGCTTTCATCCCGTCCTATGGCGCGGGTGCTCAATCCTTTGCGCGAAATGGGCGTGGAAGTTCTGAGCCGCTCAAAAGACCGCTTGCCCCTGACCATCAAGGGCGCGGACCCTGCAACACCAATCACCTATCGCGTGCCAATGGCATCAGCGCAAGTCAAAAGCTGTATTTTGCTGGCAGGCCTCAATATGGCTGGTACCACCACCTTGATTGAGCCGATCAAAACCCGCGACCATACAGAAAAAATGCTGCGTGGTTTTGGAGCGGAGCTTGGTGAGGAGATCAATGAAGCGGGTGAAACCATCCTCACCTTGCAAGGCTTGCAGGAGTTATCTGCCCAAACTGTCACGGTGCCAGCTGACCCGTCTTCCGCTGCTTTCCCTGTGGTCGCCGCCCTGATCACACCCGGATCGGATTTAATCGTTGAAAATGTGCTGCTCAATGAGACCCGCACAGGCCTGTTCACGACCCTTGTTGAAATGGGTGCAGATTTGGTCATTGAAAATGAGCGGGAAAGCGGCGGTGAGCGCATTGGTGATATTCATGTGCGCCATTCAGCTTTAAAAGGGGTCACAGTTCCAGCAGACCGCGCCCCTTCCATGATTGATGAATATCCAATCCTTTCTGTCGCTGCCAGCTTCGCAGTAGGCGAGACACGCATGCTCGGTCTGGAAGAGCTGCGCGTGAAAGAAAGCGATCGGCTTGCCGCAGTTGCCGCAGGCTTGAAAGCCAATCAGGTACCCCATGAAGAAGGCGAAGATTATCTGATGGTCACAGGTGGTAGCAATCAGATCGGGGGCGGCACGGTCTCAACCCATCTCGATCATCGCATTGCCATGAGCTTTCTTGTCATGGGGCTGGCCTCGCCCAAAGCGGTCACCGTGGATGATGCGGCTGTCATCAATACGTCTTTTCCCGGCTTTGTCGATCTGTTGACAGGGCTTGGTGGCCGCTTCGAAGCATAAAGGAGCCTGAATATGACGCTCATCATCGCCATAGATGGCCCAGCCGCTTCGGGAAAAGGCACGCTTTGCCGCAAATTGGCAGAGCATTTCAACCTGCCGCATCTCGATACTGGACTGACCTTTCGGGCGGTTGCTCATGCGCTGCGACAAGATGGTTTGCCACTCGATGAGGAAGCGCTGGCACAAAAAGCAGCAAAGGAGATTGATTTATCACGCCTTGATAAGTCAATCCTCTCTGCTCATGACATAGGCGAAGCAGCGTCCAAGGTGGCGGTTATGCCATCTGTCAGGAAAGCCTTGCTTGAAGCCCAAAGGGCATTTGCCAGCCAACCGTCTGGGGCCATTTTGGATGGCCGCGATATTGGCACGGTGGTGTGCCCTGATGCGGATGTGAAATTGTTTGTCACAGCCTCGCCCGAGGTGCGGGCGCAACGGCGCACGGACGAAATTCTGGCCAAAGGCCAAGAAGCCAATTTCGATCAGATCCTGCAAGATGTTAAAAAACGCGACGAGCGGGACATGAACCGCTCTGATGCACCACTCAAACCCGCAGAAAATGCCCACTTGCTTGATACATCAAAATTGGATATAGAAAGCGCATTCCAGCAGGCTGTGAGCTTGGTGGAAAAGGCTCTTGCACAGAGATCTCTTGATTAAGTGATCAGGCAGATATCTCAAAAAAAGGGGCGCAACAGGCGCCCTTTTGGTGTTTGATATTTGTTTTTGCTGGGTTTTTTCCTGTAATGGTTTGATGGAAACTCAAAATCCATAGCCCTTTCTGGCCGGTTTCGCGCCAGACTGTTTTCGCCCCTTTTGGGATGAGAGCAGGGTAGCTTTGATACAAGGCTGCGGCAGGAAAGGCGCGTTTATACACACCAACCCAATTGGCGCGATAGGCCTGAAATGGCCATTTAGGAGATTTTATGAGCGATCTTAATCCGTCCATGGAAGATTTTGCCGCCCTTCTTGATGAATCCTTCTCTGCGGAAGAGCCGCATGAGGGTTCCGTTATCAAAGGCACCGTTGTTGGCATCGAAAAAGACATGGCCATCATCGATGTAGGTCTGAAAGTTGAAGGCCGTGTGTCTCTGAAAGAATTTGGTGCGCAGGCAAAAGACGGTGGTCTTGAGATTGGCTCCGAGGTTGAAGTTTACCTCGAGCGTATCGAAAATGCTTTGGGCGAAGCTGTTCTGTCCCGCGACAAGGCACGTCGTGAGGAAAGCTGGGGCAAGCTGGAAAAAGCCTTCGAAGCAGAAGAAAAAGTACAGGGTGTTATCTTCAATCAGGTCAAAGGTGGCTTCACCGTCGATCTGGATGGCGCTGTTGCCTTCCTGCCTCGCTCCCAGGTGGATATCCGCCCAGTGCGCGATGTAACCCCTCTGATGCATACCCCACAGCCTTTCCAGATCCTGAAAATGGACAAACGCCGTGGCAACATCGTTGTGTCTCGCCGTGTGATTCTGGAAGAAACCCGTGCAGAGCTGCGCTCTGAGCTGGTTCAGAATCTCAAAGAAGGCCAGACCGTTGAAGGCATCGTCAAAAACATCACCGATTATGGTGCATTCGTTGACCTTGGCGGCATTGATGGCCTGTTGCATGTTACCGACATTGCATGGCGTCGTATCAACCACCCAAGCGAAGTGCTGTCCATTGGTCAGTCCGTGAAGGTGCAGATTGTTCGCGTCAATCAGGACACCCATCGTATTTCTCTGGGCATGAAGCAGCTTGAGACCGATCCTTGGTCCGAAATCGAGCAGCGCTACCCGGTTGGTTCCAAATTCACCGGTCGCGTGACCAACATCACCGATTATGGTGCATTCCTTGAGCTGGAGCCGGGCATCGAAGGCCTGATCCACGTTTCTGAAATGTCTTGGACCAAGAAAAACGTTCATCCTGGCAAAATCGTTTCTACCTCTCAGGAAGTAGAAGTGATGATCCTGGAAGTGGACCCGGTAAAACGCCGCGTCTCCCTTGGCCTGAAACAGACCCTTGACAATCCATGGTCCGTCTTTGCTGACAGCAATCCGGCTGGCACCATCGTTGAAGGCGAAGTGAAGAACAAGACCGAATTTGGTCTCTTCATTGGTCTGGAAGGCGAAGTTGACGGCATGGTTCACCTGTCCGATCTGGACTGGAACCGCCCTGGCGAGCAGGTTCTGGAAGAATATAACAAAGGCGATATGGTCAAAGCAGTCATTCTTGATGTGGATGTTGACAAAGAGCGTATCTCCCTTGGCATCAAGCAGCTGGAAAGCGATCCATTTGAGGATGCATCTGGCGAGCTGAAGCGTGGCGCAATTGTCACTTGTGAGATCACCGAAGTGAAAGAAAATGGTCTGGAAGTCAAAGTCACCGACTCTGACCTGACCTCCTTCATTCGCCGTGGCGATCTGGCCCGTGACCGTGGTGACCAGCGCACTGACCGCTTCCAGGTTGGTGAAAAAGTTGATGCCCGCATCACCCAGTTCGACAAGAAATCTCGCAAGCTTTCCGTGTCCATCAAGGCGCTGGAAGTTGCAGAAGAGAAAGAAGCCATTGCACAATTCGGCTCTTCCGATGCCGGTGCATCCCTTGGCGATATTCTCGGCGCTGCTTTGAAAGCCCGCGACGAATAAGTCGATCTGCAAGGATTGCAAAAAATAAACTGAAAAAACGCGGCTCATTCGGGCCGCGTTTTTTATTGCCGTGTATCGGTAAAGACAGGGAAAGATAAAAGATCTTTTTACCAATCTTTGCGACTGTGCTGCACATCATCCGATAGTGTGAGGCGCAAAGGCGCATATTATTTGCTTTTGCGCATGAGCCGGTGCTATCGATAAAAAACAGGCAAGCAAAAATCGCAAATGCCATTTTGACGCAATCAGGATAGATATATGCCCTTTGATGCAGACCAACTTTTAGAACGTCGCCGTTTATCCCGTAAAGTCACTTTCTGGCGTATTGTTGTTGTTGTGCTGGTGCTGACAGGCTTGATTGCATTGGGCCTGTCTTTTGCTCCGGGCGGAGCAACCTTGTCCAAAAATACCCAACATATCGCACGGATTAATTTTAATGGCGTGATTCTGGGAGAGCAGAGAAAGCTGGATCTGATCCGCGAATTAAAAGACAATGTCAGCGTTAAAGGCGTTGTTGCGGTGATCAACAGTCCGGGTGGAGCAACATCGGGCGGTGAGGCGCTCTATGATGCACTGGTGGATCTGGGCAAAACCAAACCATTGGTCGCCTCAGTTGATGCTATGGCAGCCTCTGCCGGTTATATGATCGCCTTGCCTTCCGAACGCATTTTCGCCCGCCGCTCGTCCATTACCGGCTCAATTGGTGTGTTATTTCAATATACCGATGTGACAAAATTGATGGAAACCGTCGGCGTACAAATGCGCTCTATCAAAAGCTCGCCTTTAAAAGCCGAGCCTAGCCCGTTCTCCCCTCATTCTCCAGAAGCCAATGAAATGATTGCTAAAATGATTGACGATTCCTATCAATGGTTTGTTGATCTGGTGGCTAAACATCGTCCCTTTGATCGGACCAAAGCGCTGGAATTGGCTGATGGGCGGGTCGTCACAGGCGGTCAGGCCATTGATTTGAAACTGATCGATCAGTTGGGTGGACCGGAAGCGGCCAAGGATTGGCTTTTGGCCAAGCACAAATTGTCCAAGGATCTGGAGCTGATTGAATGGAAACCTGCTCCATTGCGCAATGATCTACCATTCGGTCTGGCTGGTGCTTTTTTGGCAAAATGGCTTCCAGAACCGATAATTGAACTATTTACCATACAAAAACAGTCTCATAAACTTGACGGACTGGTTTCAGTTTGGCAGGCTGAAAAAAGCAAATAATAAGAAGAGATTAAGCCAGCGTCATTTTCATCATTCTGTCAATCACTGACAGAGCAGAGGCAGACGTTAAGAGAAGGGATACGGACAAATGATCAAGTCCGAGCTTGTTCAACATATAGCAGAGCAGAATCCGCATTTATATCAAAGGGATGTTGAGCATATTGTGAATGCCATCCTTAACGAGATTTCTGATGCGCTCGCACGGGGTGACCGGGTTGAATTGCGCGGGTTTGGAGCATTTTCGGTGAAAAACCGTCCAGCTCGAATCGGCCGCAATCCACGCACCGGAGAGCAGGTCTCGGTTGCCGAGAAATTTGTGCCTTTCTTTAAAACCGGCAAGGAAATGCGCGAACGCCTCAATGATGGCGAAGATTTGGAATAAAAGCTACGCGAGTATCGGATCATTATGAAAGCTCTCAAGCGCCTGTTCCAGTTTCTGGTTCTGCTTCCCTTTGGTATTGCCTTTGTATCATTGGCTGTAGCCAACCGTCATGCCGTGCCATTGGTTCTGGATCCTTTTTCACCGGAAAATCCGGCCTTTTCCATGACGCTCCCTCTCTTTGTGATCGTCTTTTTGGCCCTTCTGTCAGGCATACTGATCGGTGGTGTGATGGCATGGCTCAAACAGGGCCGCCACCGCAAGGCAGCACGGTCCAACCGCTATGAAGCAAAAAAATGGCGCAATGAGGCTGACCGCCAACAACAGCGGGTTGAAAAGCTCAATGAGCAGGTCAAGACAGCCGGTCCTGCCTTGCCAGCCCCGGATAGCAAAACAGCGGCATAGGGCTGCTGTTTCAGCCATGATATATCCATTCTGAAAGATGTATGGATGTCAGGTCTGGCCACCGCACAATATCTGTATGAATTGAACCAGTAGCAAAGGGAGGCGCGGCGGAAATGTATGTAAAAATTTGCGGTCTGTCGACACCCGAGACCATTGCAACCGGCCTTGCAAATGGGGCCAACTGGATCGGTTTTGTTTTTTTTCCAAAAAGCCCGAGGCATGTGAGTTATGGGAAAGCGAAGGACCTGGTGGGTCCGATACGCGGGAAAGCGTCCATAGTCGCTCTCACAGTCAATGCAACTGATGAAGAGCTCAAAGCAATTGATGACGCCATCAATCCCGATATCTGGCAATTGCATGGTAGCGAGACCCCTGAGCGTGTGGCGCAAATCCGCCAAGATTACGCTCGTCCGGTCATGAAGGCTTTGCCAATCCGCGATGAGGCCGATCTGGCCCCAATCGCGAGTTATGAAGCTGTCTGTGATATGTTGTTATTTGATGCCAAACCCCCGGCAGATATGAAAACCGATCTGCCCGGTGGCAATGGCATCAGTTTTGATTGGCGTTTGATTCAAAATCTCAAGCTCAAAAAACCCGTCATTCTCTCAGGCGGCTTGAACCCGGACAATGTGGCGAAAGCCATAGCTCTGACCAAGCCACAAGGGGTGGATGTGTCATCAGGCATTGAAACGGCACCCGGCATCAAGGATCGGGATAAAATCATTCAATTCATTCGCGCTGCAAAGAAAACGGCTTCGAGCATGTAAAGGCCGTAAAGACGGCATTGTTCGCCCATTTTCCATGCGCGCCCAACGCATAAAGGAATGCGTTATGACGACCCCATCACAGGATAGCAACACCCCTGTTGCCCCCAATTCTTTGGCCGCAGGGCCAGATGATCGTGGATTTTTTGGCATTTATGGCGGACAATTTGTCTCTGAAACCCTGATGCCGCTCATTCTGGATCTCAATGACGCCTATGAAGAGGCCAAGAAAGACCCCGCTTTTCATGATGAATTGGCCTATCTGCATAAACATTATGTTGGCCGCGAAAGCCCGCTCTATTTTGCCGAGCGCCTGACCGAAGAACTGGGCGGCGCGAAAATCTATTTCAAGCGCGATGAGCTGAACCATACCGGCAGTCACAAAATCAACAATTGCCTTGGCCAGATCCTGCTGGCAAAACGCATGGGCAAGACCCGTATCATTGCCGAAACCGGCGCAGGCCAGCATGGCGTTGCCACCGCAACAGTCTGCGCCCGCTTTGGTTTCCCGTGCGAGGTCTATATGGGCGCGACAGATGTCGAACGTCAGGCTCCCAACGTCTTTCGCATGAAATTGCTGGGCGGCAATGTCAATCCGGTGACCGCTGGCGCCGGGACACTCAAGGATGCGATGAATGAAGCCTTGCGCGATTGGGTGACCAATGTCGACAATACCTATTACATCATCGGCACAGCAGCAGGCCCGCATCCTTATCCTGCCATGGTGCGTGACTTCCAGTCCATTATTGGGCGCGAAGTCAAGAGCCAGATGATGGAAGCAGAAGGCCGCCTGCCAGATATGCTGGTCGCCTGTCTTGGTGGTGGCTCCAATGCCATTGGCCTGTTCCACCCATTTTTGGAAGATGAGAGCGTCAAGATCATTGGCGTAGAAGCAGCAGGCAAAGGGCTGGATACAGAAGAGCATTGCGCCTCGCTCAATGCCGGAAAGCCCGGCGTGCTGCATGGCAACCGCACCTATCTATTGCAAGATGACGATGGTCAGATTTTGGAAGGTCATTCCATTTCCGCCGGACTGGATTATCCCGGTATTGGACCAGAACATTCTTATTTGCGGGACAGTGGACGGGTTGAATATGTCTCGGCTGGCGATCAGGAAGCACTGGAAGCCTTCCAGCTCTTGTGCCGCACAGAAGGCATCATTCCTGCCTTGGAACCCTCTCATGCGCTGGCCCATGTCATGAAAATTGCCCCAAGCATGGACAACGATCAAATCATTGTCATGAATCTCTGTGGCCGTGGTGACAAGGATGTCTTTACCGTTGGTGGGCATCTGGGCGTGAATTTGACCGAATAACAGCAGCAAGTGAGACAAAGCAATGGAAACAACACGCATTGATACCCGCTTTGCTGCCTGCAAAGCCCAAAACCGCCCGGCTCTGGTCACCTTCATTACAGCCGGTGACCCGGATCTGGACACATCTCTTGCCATTCTCAAAGCCATGCCAAAGGCAGGCGCCGATGTGATTGAGCTTGGCATGCCTTTCTCCGATCCCATGGCAGAAGGGGTGCCCATTCAGCTGGCAACCCAGCGGGCTTTGGCCGCTGGCCAGACCATGCAAAAAACACTGGATATGGTCCGCACCTTCAGACAGGACGACGATGAGACCCCGCTCATCTTGATGGGCTATTACAATCCGATTTATAGCTGGGGAGTCGATGCCTTCGTCAAAGAGGCAAAAGAGGCAGGCGTTGATGGTTTAATTGTGGTGGATTTACCACCCGAACATGACGATGAATTATGCCTGCCAGCCCGTGATCAAGGCCTCAATTTCATTCGCTTGGCAACCCCAACCACCAAGGGCAAACGGCTGGATCAAGTGCTTAAAAACACCTCCGGCTTTGTCTATTATGTCTCGGTCACGGGGGTGACGGGTTCTGGTGCATTGGATGCCGATGCCGTAGCCGATGCTGTAAGCACAATCAAGGATCATACTGATCTGCCCGTGGCGGTCGGTTTTGGAGTCAAGACGCCAGAGCAGGCCAAAGCTATTGGCAAAAATGCCGATGGTGTGGTGGTCGGCTCTGTGCTGGTCAATGCTATCCTCGACAGTTTGGATGAAGAGGGCAAGGCAAGCGATGGCACCATCACAGCGGTGACCAGCATCATTGAAGGTCTGGCAGAAGGCGCAAAAGCCGCCAAAGCCTAACAAAAAGGGAAAAATAAGGCCAAAAGAACACTTTTGGCCTCCCCATCACCACAATTGAATGCTAAAGCATTGCCCAAATGTCGTATAGGCTCGCAATCGAAAGCGGGCCTTTCGGCTTGCTGAACATTGCAAATACCTGTTCAGTCCCATGGGGTCAGAACAGGTCAGTCTCAGGAATTGGCTCGTGAACTGGATTAACACTGTCGTCAGACCGAAAATTCGCTCTATTCTCTCCCGTCGTGACACACCGGAAAATCTCTGGATCAAATGTCCCGTAACCGGAGAAATGGTGTTCCATCGCGATCTGGAGGCCAACCAGTTTGTGGTGCCAAATTCAGACTTTCATATGCGCATCAATGGCAATCAGCGCCTGACTTTCTTCTTTGATGAAGGCGAGTTTGATCTGGTCGATTTGCCAGAAGCAGCCTCTGATCCCTTGAAATTCAAAGATACCAAACGCTATGCGGATCGTGTCAAAGATGCCCGCGCCAAAACAGGGCGCAAAGATAGCGTACTGGTGGCAACCGGCACCATTGAAGGCTTGAAAGTCACCGCAGCGGTACAGGATTTTACCTTCCTTGGCGGCTCTTTGGGCATGGCAGCAGGTGAAGCCCTGATCACGGGCATGATGAAAGCGGTGAAAGACGAAACCCCCTTCATCCTGTTTGCAGCATCAGGCGGGGCGCGTATGCAAGAGGGCATCCTGTCCTTGATGCAAATGCCGCGCGTCACAGTGGCTGTGCAAGCTCTGCGCGATGCGGGCCTTCCCTATATTGTCGTTCTGACAGACCCAACCACCGGCGGCGTCACGGCCTCTTATGCCATGTTGGGTGATATCCAGCTGGCCGAACCGGGGGCTTTGATCGGCTTTGCCGGACAGCGTGTGATCGAGCAAACCATCCGCGAAAAATTGCCCGAAGGTTTCCAGCGCGCAGAATATCTCAAAGAGCATGGCATGGTAGATATGGTGGTCCATCGTCATGATATGAAATCGACAATTGCCCGTCTTTGCCGCTTCTTCACCCATCAGGACCGCCCAGAAGGCACGCTGGCTGAAGAAATTGAGGCAGAAGAGGCAAATCCGGCAGCATCTGAAGCAGAGCAGGAGCCAGAGGCGGAACAAGCCCTCTCAGCTCAAGAGAGCGCAAGCACAGAGAGCAAAACCGACTGAATATGTCGCAATCTTGCAATTTTATGCCTCAGGAATAGAATTTCTGGGGCATTTTTTATGCTAACCTATCCAGCAAAATAGGATCAGACTGCCATCTTTTGAGAGAGCCAAAGAAAAGAGCGACCCATTAAGACAAGCAGCCGCGTCAAACAAAAGGATAGGGCAGGACCAATCCTAAGGCTCTATTGTCCCCCATGCAAGAAATCAACGATTTATTGGCCCGTATGAGCAGCTTTCATCCCAACGAGATTGATTTGGGTTTGGACCGCATGCTGGGCCTGCTGGAAAAATTGGGCAATCCCCATCTCTCCTTGCCGCCTGTCATTCATGTGGCTGGCACCAATGGCAAAGGCTCGACAACGGCCTTCATCCGCGCCATGCTTGAAGCCCAAGGCTTGAAAGTTCATGTCTATACCTCGCCCCATCTGGTCGAATTTCGCGAGCGTATCCGCCTTGCAGGCAGACTGGTGACATGGGAACGTCTGTTGGACGCTTTGAAATTGTGTGATGAGGCCAATGAGAATGGCGAGGTCACCTTTTTCGAGATCACCACTGCTGCCGCTTTTTGGCTCTTTAGTCAGACCCCGGCAGATATTGTCCTTCTGGAAGTGGGGCTGGGTGGCCGTCTGGATGCAACCAATGTCATCGAACAACCGGCCATGACTCTGATCACGCCGATTGCCCGCGATCATGAAGAATTTCTTGGCCCGGAACTGGCGGATATTGCCCGTGAAAAGGCCGGCATTCTAAAGGCGGGCGCTCCAGTTGTCATCGGCCCACAAGCTGATGGCTTGCGCGATGTTTTGGAAGAGCAGGCCAGACTGAAGAAAACCGGTCCTGTCCATATTCAGGCTCAGGACTGGATGAGTTACGAAGAGCATGGCCGCCTCATCTATCAGGATGAAAATGGTTTGCTGGATTTGCCCTTGCCCCGTCTTCTGGGCAGCCATCAACTCTCCAATGCCGGTATGGCCATCGCCGCCCTGAAAATTCTGGTCCAAAAATGCGTGATAGAGCTGTCAGATGACGCCATTGCCAGAGGCCTGCAACAGGTAAAATGGCCCGCGCGTCTGCAACAACTCACCTCTGGCCCCTTGTTTGGCCTTGCGCCAAAAGGTGCAGAATTATGGTTGGATGGTGGTCATAATCCCAATGCCGGGCAAATGCTGGCCGCCGCTTTGGCCGATCTGGAAGAAAGAGCACCCCGCCCTTTGCATATGATTGTCGGGATGCTCAAAACCAAAGATCCTTCAGGCTATTTCAAAGCCTTCAAAGGTCTGGCGCGTGATGTCATCACCATCCCCGTGGAAAGTCAGGCCAATGGAGAAGATCCGGTTCTTTTGGCCAAAATGGCTGTTGACGCTGGTGTTCCGGCCTCTGCTGCAAGTTCTGTCTCGCAAGCCTTGCAAAAACTGGCGCTTATCCCGCGTGATACCCCGCCGCGCATCCTGATCGGTGGCTCTCTTTATCTCGCAGGCGAGGTCTTGAAAGCCAATGAAGACGTGTTGGATTAAGACCATCCTTGCTTGATTGATAAAAAGAACGCATCAAAAAAGCCTGATTTAAAAGTCCTGAGCCAGCCCTCTCTCCCTTGCAGACCATCCGTCCTGGTACCCTTATGGGCGGTCTGAAAAGGGGGAGAGGGCTGGATATGCAGCCTAATACAAACGGCATAAAAGTCTCACTCGGAGACTTTTAAATCGGGCACTTATACCAACGACATGAAAGATTAGAGCATTTTGAATAACGACGTGTTTATTCAAAATGCTCTCATGTATAAGCCCGCAGACACTGTTGTGTTTGCGGGCTTTTTGTCCTGTCTGATAATCGCTGGCGTTATGGTTTCAGCCAGCGGTCAGACTCATAATGATAGCTGACACCGCAAAATTCGCAGGTGACGTCAATCTGACCATCGACCACCATATCTTCAAGCTCTTCGCGTTTGAAATTGCCCAGCATGGCTTCGATACGCTCGTTGGAGCAGCTGCATTGATGGCGCACAGAGCCTGCTTCAAATACACGAGGGCCATTTTCATGGAAGAGCCGATAGAGCAAGGTTTCGGCGCTGACTTGCGGATCGATCAATTCATGATCCTGCACTGTTCCTATCAAGGCTTCTGTCTCGCACCAAGCATCCACTTCTTCAATCAGGGCTTGACCCTGTTTGTCCGGGTCCGGGTGGTCGCCCGGATGCAAATCGCGATGCGGGATATCCTTGGCATTTTGTGGCAGATATTGCACCAGAATGCCCCCTGCCATCCAGCTTGATCGTGGCTTTTCTCCATCCTTGCTATTTTGCATCATCTGACTTGCCGCCAAACGGACCAAAGTAGGCAATTGCTCGGATTGCATGAAATAATCATGGGCGACCCGCTCTAGTGATTGCCCTGTCAGGGCCACAACCCCTTGATAGCGGTTCATATATTGGCCCTGATCAATAGTCATGACCAAATGGCCCTTGCCGAGCAAATCTTCCGGTTTGGTCTTTCCCTGCTGGATCAGGGCGTCAAGGGCATGGCTGTCATAGCGCAGATAGGCGCGTACGGCATCGGGGGCCGTATAATCCACGACCAAGACATTCACCGCGCCTTCGCTTTGCACTTGCAGGATGAATTTGCCCTCAAATTTCAAAGAAGATCCAAGCAGGGCAGTCAGGGCAACGGCTTCAGCCAAGAGGCGGTTGACAGCATCGGGATAGTTGTGTCGCTCAATGATAGTGGTAATGGTCTCATTGAGATGCACCATGCGTCCTCGCACATCCAGACCATCAATCTGGAATGGCAAAATGCGATCCAAGGGCGCATTTGGCGCTTGATCTGTGCTGATTTGGCTCATACTCAACCTATCTTTTGTAAAAGGCAAAGGGCGGACGTGCTTATAGCGCATCCACCCTTGCTTTCAAATCTCAAATTTTCTGTTCGCGCCAATGCGCGACAGTGGGGCTATGCCATATCCATGTTGGTTTTATGGAAGCACCATGCCAGCACGCCTTTTTGGGCATGAAGGCGATTTTCTGCTTCGTCAAATACAACAGATTGCGGGCCATCCATCACCTCATCACTCACCTCCTCGCCACGATGGGCAGGCAAGCAATGCATGAAGAGGGCATCCTCTTTGGCCAGCTCCATCAATCTGGTGTTGACTTGATAGGGTTTCAAGAGGTTATGGCGACGGTCTGCATCGTCATCACCCATAGAGACCCATGTATCGGTGATGATCAGATCCGAATCTTTCGCTGCCTTGTCTGCTGTTTCGCATAATTCGATTTTCAAGCCCTTGTCTTGCAAACGCTTGATCTCGTCCATACCGGTCATCAACTCTTTTGGCACGGCAACACGGATGGTGAAATCGAAATGCTCGGCTGCATGTAACCAAGAGACCAAAACATTGTTATAATCCCCGACCCATGTGACAATCTTGCCATCCAGAGAGCCGCGATGCTCTTCATAGGTCATGATGTCGGCCATGATCTGGCAGGGATGGGAATAATAAGTCAGTGCATTGATCACCGGCACTGTAGCATTTTTTGCCAATTCGCTCACCGCTTCATGGTCCAACATGCGGATCATGATGGCATCAACAAAACGGGACAGGACCTTGGCCGTATCGGCAATGGTTTCGCCACGACCCAGCTGCATTTCCTGCCCGGTCAGCATCAAAGGCTCGCCGCCCAATTCGCGCATACCAACGTCAAAGGACACACGGGTACGGGTCGAGGGTTTGTCAAAAATCATGGCAAGGGTCTGATCTTGCAAAAGATCAGACCGGCGTTTGCTGGCGCGGGCCTTTTTTATGCTGTGCGCGGTGGCAAGGATATCCTTGATATCCGAGCTGTTCATACCTTCAATATCAATAAAATGGCGGACTGGATTGCTTGTCATAGGGTCAATCCCCTCTCTTATCAGGAGGCTGAAGGCTCTGGTGACAAATCGTCCTGCAACTCGGCAAGAGATTTGTTCAGAGCGGAAATAGCAACTTCAATTTCTTCCTGACCAATGGTCAGGGGTGGCAACAAACGCAGGACATTGTCCCCGGCAGGCACACAAAGCAGGCCATTGTCACGCAGCTTTGCCAGCAAATCAGCAGGCGGCTGCTTGCACTTTATGCCCAGCATCAGGCCCTGGCCTCGGATGCTGTCAATCTGGTCGGGATAGCTGTCTGCCAAAGCGGCAAGCTTTTGCTTTAATAACAAGCCATTGTCGGAGATCTTTTGCAAGAATGTGTCTTCAAGCACGATATCGAGCACAGCATTGCCAACCGCCATGGCTAACGGATTGCCGCCATAGGTCGAGCCATGGGTGCCCGGTATCATAGCTTCGGCCACATCCCCCGTTGCCAGACAGGCCCCGAAAGGAAAGCCGCCGCCGATGCCTTTGGCAATGGCCATCAAATCCGGTGTGATTTGCGCCCATTCGTACGCAAAAAGCTTACCGGTCCGCCCGACCCCTGTCTGAACCTCATCAAGCATCAATAAGGAGCCGGTCTCATCACACAGAGCGCGCAAAGCCTTTAGGAAAGAGGGTGAAATTTCGCGAATACCGCCTTCCCCTTGCAATGGTTCAATCAAGACGCCAGCAATTTTATCCGCTCTGTCAGAGAGCGCCTGTTTGACCAGCTCAATGTCCGGCTCTGCCAGCGAGGTGAAGCCCGGTGCCTTGGGGCCAAAACCTTCGAGATATTTCTCCTGACCGCCTGCGGCGATGGTCGCCAATGTTCGGCCATGAAAGGCTCCGTCAAAGGTGAGGATTTCATAGCGATCGGGCTGGCCATTGGCATAGTGGTAGCGACGTGCGGTCTTGATCGCACATTCCAGACTTTCTGCACCGGAATTGGTGAAAAAGACTTTATCGGCAAAGGTTGCTTCGCACAGACGCTGGGCAAGTTTTTGCTGGCCGGGAATTTCATAAAGATTTGAGACATGCCACACTTTGTCTGCCTGCTCTTTGAGAGCGGCGACCAAATGTGGATGGGCATGACCTAGAGAATTCACAGCAACGCCTGCTGCAAAATCCAGAAATCGTCGATTATCCTCTGTTGTCAGCCAAGCTCCTTCGCCCCGGATAAAATTCAGGTTTGCGCGTGCATAGGTCGAAAACAGTGGATTTTTTGTCATGTCTAGCTTCCTCGTCCCAAGATCCTGGTCTCCCAAATGGTCAGAATAAAAAAAGCCGCGATCAGTCGCGGCAACGAAAGGCATTCTTTTGCAAGAAAGGAAGGCTTTTGTCAATTGGTCCGTTGCTCATACAAAGGCCCAATCTCTTTCAATGCCTCCTTGCTATAGATCACTAACATTGATATAGGATATTTATAAGTAATAGTCAGGTTGCCTCTTTTGCTCAAACAGCCAGCCCTTATTCGTCATTTTGGTGACATGCTGTCTTATCCAAAGGCGCTTCACAGTTTTTCCACAAAAAAGTCACAAACTTTAACTATTTTGCAAATTATCGCTTGGCAAGACGAAAATCTTCCAAAGCGATTCGAAATTCTGGGGAAAAGGATCATTTTGATTCGTCCTGATATTGCGACAGCGCTCTGTCATATTGTAGTTTACAAAGTGTTAATTACTATATCTCGTGCGGCAAACATACATATCAGAAAGAGACTACAGCCCTTGAGTTGCGGCAACTTCGCAAGGGAGCGGGACTGTTTTACTCTCTTTCCCAGTCTAGACGGAGGCTCTTAAAATGTCTTGGACTGACGAACGCGTCGAATTGTTGAAAAAATTATGGTCCGATGGCCTTAGCGCCAGTCAGGTTGCAGCAGAACTTGGCGGAGTTACGCGCAATGCTGTGATTGGCAAAGTTCATCGTCTTGGTCTGTCCGGTCGTGCCAAAACAACGACCAGTACTCAGCGTGCGCGCAGACCGCGCAACCAGACGAGCCGTCCGGCCCGTCAGACTTCATCCGGTCCGGCCCCCAGCATTGGGGCCACTGCCTTGAAGGCAGATGCCAAACCACAAGCCTCTCCACAACCAAAGGCAAAGGCAAAGCCGCAGCTTGATGCGGTTGTTGTGCCCATTTCCAAACGGGCTTCGATCCTGACACTGACAGAGAATACTTGCAAATGGCCGATTGGTGACCCCGGAGATGGTGATTTCCATTTTTGCGGCTGCGCGTCTGAGGCTGGATCGCCTTATTGTGAATATCATTCCGAAATTGCCTATCAGCCCAATGCCGAGCGCCGTCGCAAGCGCGCATAGTTGATATTTTTTGGTATCCTTCTCTTTTCAAGGTCCGCATTCTTTTGAGTGCGGGCCTTTTGTTCTTTTATGCAAAGCCGTCAAATCCTCTCTTGAAGCTTGCGCTGTTGCACCCCATATTGAGGATCAAGCCAGATGCTTGTTGAAGGTCTGGTCAGGGCTTGCTGCACTCTGTGCATAGCCTTGTGAGGCAGGTTTGCCTGCTTCGACGTGTCGCTTAACAATGAAGGACCGTTATGTCTCGAATTTCTGCTTTTTCCAGCCCATTTCTTTTGGGTTTTGATGAGGTTGAGCGCGTGCTTGACCGGGTCACCAAAGGGGCCAATGAAGGCTATCCTCCTTATAATATCGAGCGCATTGCCGCCAATGACACTCAATTTCTGGATAGCCGCATGGAAAGCGGTGATGTCCTGCGCATCACCCTTGCGGTTGCTGGCTTCACACGCGATCAGCTGGATGTCTCGCTTGAAGAAAGCCAACTGGTGATCCGCGGTCGTCAAATTGATGATCAAACCCGCCATTATTTGCATCGGGGCATCGCAGCTCGACAATTTCAGCGCGCTTTTGTGTTGGCCGAGGGCATCGAAATTCTTGGAGCGGAATTGAAAGATGGTCTGCTTTCCATTGATCTTGCTCGCCCGGAACCTGAAAAAGTTATCCGCAAAATTGCCATTGATGTGAAGGACTGATCAACCTGATCCCTTTATACTATCAGGCAGGCTGAGAAAGCCCCACGCATCCACGCCTTTGAATGAAAAGGCCAAGGAGAATAAAATGACAGACAGCCCCGCACATGATGGCGATGACATATATGATGGCCTTGAATCCATCATGCTGGAAAGACGTATGGCCTATATCCGGCAGGTCAGTGTGGAAGATGTTTCAAATATGTTTCCAGAAGCGCCAGACTTGCCGCAAGATCAGGAATTATGGGCCCTTTTGGATGTTCAGGGCCAACCTATTGCGCTGGCCAATTCTGAATCAGCGGCCAAACTCAGCGCCATGCGCCATGATATCGAAACCGTGAGCGTTCATTGATTGTTTGCTTTGCGCTTCTTCTCATAAAAGTGCAAAGCCTGCAATGATACATGCTCTTGTCTTTGTGCTTGAGCGGTTCTTGTTTTTATGAATATGGACTTTCAGGCTGCGTCGGATTGTTCCATTTCGCACAGAACAGCGCGGATCGTATCGGTATCCGTTGCCGAACGCAGCTTGGCAAGGCTGTCAGAATTGCGCAAAACACGAGCCACGCGCGCAAGAGCCTTTAAATGATCTGCACCAGCACCCTCTGGTGCAAGAAGCAAAAAGACGATATCAACCGGTTGATCATCGAGCGTTTCATAATTAACCGGCTTGTCCAGAACAGCAAAAATGCCCCATAGGCGATCCAATTCCGCCAATTTGCCATGGGGGATGGCGACGCCCTGTCCTACTCCGGTGGATCCCAATCTTTCACGCTGAAGCAATTTATCAAAGATTTGGCGCTGTGGCAGACCGGTCAAGGCAGACGCTTTTTCAGACAGCTCCTGAATGACTTGTTTTTTGCTGCTGGCTTTGAGCAAAGGCACAATGGCGTTGGGCGCAATCAGATCGTTCAGTTCCATGAAACTCTCATATTTAGCAAACAGCCATATCGTGGCTCTAAAAAGGCCCCTCCGGTGGAAGGGCCTGATGTCTTTTAAATTTTCACTTAGCTTATTTGGCTAATGTCGGGCTTATTTGGCCAATGTTGGATTGACCCAGCCGATATGGCCGTCTTTGCGTTTATAGACGACATTGATGCCATCGTCACCTGCATTGCGGAACACAACGACAGGTGCATCTACCAAATCCAGCTCCATCACCGCATCGCCTACAGACATGGCGCGGATAGGAGAGGTCGATTCTGCGATCACAACGGGCGTAAAGTCTTCTGCGACTTCTTCATGAGCATCTGGATGCTCCAGCACGCCATAAGCTGCTTCAATCGGCACAGCTTTTTCATTGCGATGGTTTTTCAGTTTGCGCTTATAGCGGCGCAGACGCTTTTCGATATGCTCTGCCGCCAGCTCGAAGCTTTTTTGTGGATCGGAATCTGATCCGCTGGCTTGCAACACCATCCCGGTATCAAGATGCACAACACAATCGCTTTTAAAGCCAATGCCCTCTTTTTCCAAGGTCATATGGCCGGAGAAGCTACCATCAAAATATTTTTCAACGCTCTCTGCAATACGTGCTTCTGCATAGGTGCGTAGAGATTCCCCTACATCCACTTGCTTGCCAGATACTCGAAGTGTCATAGAACCCCCTAACAATTTGGGTCAAAGAAAAGGTCACATTATCCATTCTCATCAAAAGAAGGACCAAGGCCCTGACATAAGTCATTTTAGCCCCGGCTGACCACAAGCACTCACATCAAACCACAGCAAAAACGCCAAGATCCTTTCGGCTGGGCAGGGCCCGTCAGTGAAATGACCGTCATGCAATCCTTGGAGGGGATGCATGTAGGCTTTTCTCTTTGCAATGTCAATGTCGTGGAATTTTATGTAGTGCATGAGATTAGTGTGCCAAAAAAAAATCGCCTTGGCCAGCGCTGTGATGAGATTTGGTTAGGAAAGCGCTTTCTTTCATTTCTTATCCACCGAGCAAAATTATTGAAATAAACGCCAAAAATACAATTTTAAATTGTTATAAAATTACAAAAATTTTTGATGTGCTTTATTCATATTCTGATATTTCACAGAGCCGTTGTTGCTGATCGGCAAAACGAATCAAATGTGTCTTATCAGGGCTTTGTTATCCCAGCGCCGCCTTCTTTTCTCTGCGCCTTTGCACAGAAGAGGGAATGTTCATGGCTTCGCGATATTTGGCCACTGTTCGCCTTGCAATATCGATGCCTTCGGCGCGCAACAGGGTGACCAGCGCATCATCGGAGAGGATTTTCTTGACATCTTCCTGATCAATGGCCTGACGAATTCTGTGTTTGACGGCTTCAGCCGAATGGCTATCGGCGCCACTGGTTGCCGAAATGGCTGAGGTGAAGAAATATTTCAGCTCAAACACGCCGCGATTGGTCGCCATATATTTGTTTGAGGTGACCCGGCTCACCGTTGATTCATGCATGGAGATGGCATCTGCGACCATTTTCAGGGTCAGAGGCCGCAAATGGGTAACCCCATAGGCGAAAAAGGCATCTTGCTGGCGCACAATTTCGGTTGCCACTTTCAAAATGGTTTGGGCGCGTTGATCGAGACTTTTGACCAGCCAATTGGCATTTTGCAGACAATCAACCAGAAATTCCTTTTCCTGACTGTCTTTGGTGGATTTGCTGATTGTGGCATAATAGGTGCGATTGACCAGAACCCGTGGCAAGGTTTCGCTGTTCAATTCCAGTTTCCAACTGCCATCGTTGTTTTGCCGCACAAAGACATCCGGGATGACCGGCTGAATTGTCACATGACCAAAAGCACTGCCCGGCCTTGGATCCAAGGCGCGGATTTCTGCAACCATTTCGGCAAAATCATCGTCATCCACCTTACATAAACGCTTTAAAGCCACAAAATCGCGCTTGGCCAGCAAATCCAGATTATCCAACAGCGCCTCTATGGCAGGATCAAAGCGGTTCTTTTCTTTTAATTGCAGCGCCAGACATTCGGCCAAAGACCGTGCAAAGACGCCGCATGGCTCAAATGTTTGTAAAATTGCCAGAGCCTCTTCCACTTCCTGGCGCTCAATTCCCAATCGGTTGGCAACCAGAGAAAGATCTGATTTTAAATAACCTTGTTCATCCAATTCATTGATCAGAAATTGCCCAATGATGCGGCCACGCGGCTCTGCAATGGCTGTGCTTAATTGCTGTTCCAGATGATCACTCAGGCTTTGCTCGCCTGCCAACACCGCTTCAAGATCAAAATCGGGGGCCGCGCCGCCATTGCGGGTTGGTGTTGACATCCATGGGTCATTGAGCTGGGGACCATCATTTTGATTGCTTGGGCCATTGTCATCAGGAAACACATTGTCCAAACGCGCATCCAGATCCTGATTGATGGCTTCGGTATGATCGGCTGCTTTCTCACCCATTTGATCAGCCAGATCGAGCGGCGCTGCATTATCCTCGGTGCCTTGACCATCCGCTGCACCTGCGTTGGCCTGCTCATTGGACATCTGGTCATTTGTCATCTGGTCAGAGTGAGCGACCAAGTCCTCAGCGCCAGTGTCTGCTCCGGCCTGCTCCAACAATGGATTGCTTTCCAGCTCTTTTTGAATATGGGCGGTCAATTCCAGATTTGACATTTGCAACAACTGAATGGCTTGCATCAGCTGCGGCGTCATGACCAAAGACTGGCTTTGTCGAAGATCTAGTCGGGGCGTCAAGGCCATACAAATTGTCCGCTTTCAAAGACTGAACCAATGATTTGGTATAAGACTTGCTTGCCAGTATAGCAGTGCTAAACAGACAAGCACAAATCCTTATAGGGCAAACTGGTTGAATAGTTTTAAACTCGGTAAAAGATAGAGGCTGTTTGCAAAAATCACGTGTTGTAAATGGACTATAGGGTTACATCGTGAAACTTTCGCCCAGATAGAGGCGGCGCACATCGGGATTGTCGATGATTTCCTGCGGAGTGCCATTGGTCAACACTTGCCCGGAATGGATAATGAAGGCCCGATCAATGAGGGACAGGGTTTCACGTACATTGTGATCGGTGATCAAAACGCCGATGCCCCGCGCCGTCAAATGGCGTACCAATTGCTGAATATCGCCAACCGCAATCGGGTCAACCCCGGCAAATGGCTCATCAAGCAACATGAAAGAGGGGCGAGAGGCCAGAGCGCGGGCAATTTCCAGACGCCGACGCTCGCCCCCTGACAGGGCAATGGATGGGCTTTTACGCAAATGGGTGATGGAAAACTCTTCCAGCAGTTCGTCCAATTGCTGCTTGCGCTTTTTCCTGTTTGGTTCAACCAATTGCAGAACGGCCATGATATTCTGCTCGACATTGAGACCGCGAAAAATAGACGCTTCCTGTGGTAGATAGCCAATCCCCAGCCGCGCCCGACGATACATGGGCAATTTGGTGATGTCATAGCCATCTAAAGAAATATAGCCTTTGTCCGGGCGTACCAAACCCGTGATCATATAGAAAACAGTGGTTTTACCTGCACCATTGGGGCCTAACAGCCCCACAGCCTCGCCCCGTTGCACAGCAAGGGACGCAGAGCTGACAACCGTGCGTCGCTTATAGCTTTTTCCGATATCATGGATCGTCAGCCAACCCTGACCATCATGCAAACCGGCTTCATCCAGCGGTGAGACTGGTGCTCTTTGGCTTGCAGATACAAAAGATTGTTCAGTTGGCTCGGTCATGGTCACTTTCTTGACTTGGTGTCCCTCATCCCGATCTCTTTTGAGGAAGACTTTAACATGCCTGCATAAAGGCTCTTGGCTCTCTTGTCGAGCCTCAATAGGCTTGTCTTTTTAAGGCTCGACCGATCAAACAAAGCTGATCGCCAGATGCACAGCCTTTTGAGGCCGGCTTGGCTTATTTGGGGCGGCGATTGGGAATGAACAAGCCCTGTACCCGACCTTTTTTCTGCTCTGTTGTTGTGGATTTGTTGTTTGAGGCCAGCCGGGCGGCACCAGTGCGCATATCAATGAATAATTCGCTGCCGCGCAGAACATTTTTTCCCTGTGTCAGCACCACATTGCCAGAGAGGGTGATTTGCTCGCGGGTCATATCCACAAAGGCGCGGCTGCCTGTCGCTTTCTGGTCTTTTTGTGAGACAATCACCCCGCCATTGGCTTCCAGTTTTGTGATGGATTGCGCGGTGCCTGCCCCGCCGCCTGCATAATGGATGGTCAGGCTTGATGTGGTTAGGCGCGTCTCGCCCTGTTTTGCGATGACATTGCCTTTGAAGATGGCGACTTTTTTCTTGTCAAAAATATCCAGTTGATCGGCTTCCACCTCAATGGGGGCATCTGGATCGGTGCGCAGGCCAGAGGCGACTTCTGCCATGCCTTGCGCCAAGGCATGGTCATAAGAGAGCGCTGATATTATGATGCAGGCCATTATGGCGGCCAATGCATATGCCTTGATAGGTCTTTGCGCCATCTGCGATTTCATCATCCAAATCCTGCTCATTGTGTTGCAGCCTGTGGCTTTGCGTCTTTTGCCTGCTTGTTGGTGCCTTTGCTCAACAAACTGGCATCAATGCGCAATTTGACCTGTCTGGAAAAGCGAAATTGCGCGCCATTGTCGATCACTTCCAGCTCATCGGCGCTAAGGCGAATGTCTCCCGACGCGATGGTCACGGGACTGGTGCTGTGCATATAGCCACGCTGCATATCCACTTGGGCACCATCTGTGCGCAGCCCATAACCAAGGGAGGATTGCACATCGACATTGCCGGTCAATTGCAGGCTTTCGCGCTCCTGATCAAACAGGCCAGACAAGGCTGTGATGGTCACCCATTCATCTTTTTCATTGTTCAGCCTTGCGGCCAGCTGTCGCAGATTGATGATATGGGGGGTTGCCACCTGTTGGACCGCTTCCTGAGCCACGACCTCATAGGCTCTGCCCTTGGAAAATCCGTTCAGCTTGGGATTGGCCATCACCAATTCATCTTGCTCAAAGGCTGTTGCCTTCTCTGCCAGCTCTATCGGGGCTGGTTCTGGCTGATTATCCAACACCCAGGCGACGAAACCGGTGACGCCGATCAAAACCAGAACAGGCATGGACCATTTGAGAATTTTGACGCGCATGGAATGACGGCGCGCACTTTTAAAGGCTTTCTCCTGCTCTTGCGCCGAAATGATGGTTGGACGCGCGGCCATTTCCTGCTGAGAGGGGGGCGTGCGCAAATGGCGCGTCGGGCCTCCGCCTCGTTTGGGTGCAGAATATGTTGGATCTTGCTGCATGAGATACCCTTGCCGAAAACAGGGCCCTTGCCGAAAACAGGGCGGCCTTGAGGGCTTTTCACCCGGCCATATTTACAGGACCGCTTGCACATATAGGGCGATTTGGCCCATATTGGCTGATCCTTTTCAATCCATCAAAGATGGCATGAATAGGGCCTTCTTTATGAATGGGCGAAAATGTCCATCTCTGGCCAGCCAGCCAAATCCAGTTTGGCGCGAGTTGGCAGATAGTCAAAGGTGGCCTGTGCCATTTCCTTGCGACCTTCGCGGGACAGGCGCGCTTTGAAAATACCCATCAAACCATGGAGATAGAGAACATCAGATGCGGCATATTTCTTTTGTGCATCGGTAAGCATATCTGCACCCCAATCGGAGCTTTGCTGCTGCTTTGACAGATCCACATCGAGAAATTCGCGGCACACGTCTTTCAAACCATGACGGTCTGTGTAGGTACGGGTCAATTTTGAGGCAATCTTGGTGCAAAAGACCGGCTCTGGCATGACGCCAAAGGTGTGATAGAGCACAGCCAGATCAAAGCGGGCAAAATGAAAAATCTTGGTGATGTTATCATTGCCCAGCAAGATTTGCAGATTGGGGGCGCTGGTTTGGCCTTTTTCGATCTGGATCAGATCTGCACTGCCATCACCGGGAGAGAGCTGCACAACGCATAGTCGGTCCCGCAAGGGATTGAGGCCCAAGGTCTCTGTATCAATGGCGATTGCCGATACACCATCATAATGGTTGAGATTTGGCAGATCCCCTTTATGCAGGCGAATTGTCATGAATTTGCTCTTTTCCTTGATCGCGGCACCCTTGTTTCAAGGCCAGCCAGATTGATTTATTTTTCCGTGCTGACCATAAGGGGTTCGTTTTCTGGCGACAAGGGCCTTGCTTTGTATAAGAGCGGAAAAATTGCTCTCTTCTGTTCTGGACAGGGTCCAGATTGCTGGCAAGGGGTGTCTCTATCGGGAGCGTGTCAATAACAAAAGTAGCGCATGGGGATTGGTGGTCAAATAGCGCCAAGCCAGACGTTTTGGCTCCAGCCATGTGCGATAGGCCCACTCCAGCCCCCATTTTTGCATCCAGCTGGCGGCCCGCTCGTTGCGGCCTGAGAGAAAATCGAACAATCCGCCAGATGTTTTGATCACCCCGACATTGGTCAGTTTATGGCGATTGCGCAGGATAAAGTCCTGTTCCAATGGTACTCCCATGCCGATCCACAGGATATCGGGTGCAGCGTCATTAATCTCGGCCAGCACCTGCTCTTCCTGATCCTTTGCTATATAGCCATTGCGAAATCCGGCAAATCGCAAATCAGGATAAAGCTTTTTCATATTGGCAACCGCATCCTCAATCACATCTTGCGCGGCTCCCAAAAAATAAAAAGACAGATCCTGTTCCTCAGCCAATCGAGCAACATTATGCACCAGATCGGTGGTTGCCACGCGTTCCGGCAATGCGGTTTCGCATAACAGGCGCGAGAGCTTGACCATTGGCTCTCCATCGGCATGGATGATATCGGCTTGTTCAAACAGGATTTTGATTTCAGGCCGGGCGGCACACATAGACAGGACCTGACCATTGGCAGAGGTGATAAATTGCGGCGTTCTTTGTTGTCCGCGATTTTGCAAAATCGTCTCGACCATATCCCGGGCAGCGCTGTCACAGCTTGCCACCGCGATGGGCAAGCCGCCCAAAATGATCGTCTGATTGGCCATGATTTTGTTATCCTGTCGATGGTCTTGGCCTGTATTCTAACAGCCAAGCGTGCCCTTTCGGTTAAACTGTTTGGTTAAGGATTTACTAATTTTGTCAATCCCTTTCTTTCCAATTCTGTGTTTATTGTCCAAAAATGGGGCAGGTTCAATCTCTCTCATACCAAGATTATCGGCAAGGTTAGGAATTGTTAAATTCCTCTGTCGCCTTGCCCTGTCGGTTTACCATATCTGTGCTGTGATTTTTTTGATCGCCTGATCTTTTGGTCGGGTTTTGATATTTTTCTTGTGGTTCCTCTTGCCTTCTGCAATTAATAAAACGAACGTATGTATGTTTAACATACTATCGTCTGTTCACCAGACAATGCATGAGCATTCTTAATGCCGGGCCTATGACCCGGCTTTGTCCCATTCATATATGAGTGTGCATCGGCCCTTATGCGCGACCGATCGAACTATAATCAAAGCCTTTTTGACGCATTTCATCTGGTTGATAGATGTTGCGCATATCAATCATGACATTGCCTGTCATCGCCTGTTGCAGGCGTGTCGTATCAAGGGCGCGATATTCATTCCATTCGGTGATCAGCGCCAAAGCATCCGCCCCTTGCGCAGCTTCATAGGCATTGGTGCACCAGATGACATCGTCTATTTGCGGTTTTGCCTGCTCCATGCCTTCGGGGTCATGGGCCTGCACTGTTATACCAGCTTTTTGTAGGATTGGAATGATGGCAAGGGTTGGGCTTTCGCGCACATCATCGGTGTTGGGCTTGAAAGCCACCCCCAAAATACAGACCGTTTTGCCTTTTGGATCTGGTCCCAATTTCTCCAAAATCCGATGCGCCATATTTTCCTTACGGCTTTCATTGACCTCAATCACCGTTTCCACCAAACGCTGAGCCGCGCCAAATTTAGCCCCTGTCGACGCAAAAGCGCGGGTGTCTTTTGGAAAACAGGAGCCACCAAAACCGGGACCGGCATGGAGAAATTTTCCACCAATGCGTTTGTCCAACCCAATTGCCGATGCCACCTGTTGCACATTGCCCCCAACCTTCTCGCACAAATTGGCCACTTCATTGATGAAGGAAATTTTGACCGCCAAAAAGGCATTGGCGGCATATTTAATCAGCTCGGCATCTTCCAGACCGGTAAAGACAATGGGGGTTTCGCGCAAGAAAAGCGGACGATATAGAGCGCGCATGACCTCTTCTGCGCGTTTATCTTCAGAGCCGACTACCACACGATCCGGGCGCATGAAATCTTCAATGGCCGAGCCTTCGCGCAAAAATTCCGGGTTGGAGGCAATGGAGAAATCCAGATCAGGATTTTCTTCGCGAATGATGTCCGCCACTTTGCGGTTGGTGCCCACCACAACGGTGGATTTGGTCACCACAATGGCTCCGGGCTTGGCTGCTCTTGCAATCTGGCGGGCAGCGGCCCAGACATATTGCAGATCCGCCTCGCCATCGCCACGGCGTGATGGGGTGCCGACTGCGATGAAAATTGCATCAGCCTCTGAGACCGCCCCTTCAAAATCTGTGGTGAAATTCAACCGCCCTGCCTTGGTATTGCGCTCCAGCAAATTATCCAGACCCGGCTCAAAGATCGGAATTTCGCCCTTGTTCAGAGTATCAATTTTGGTCTGGTCAACATCCACACATGTGACATCAAATCCAAACTCGGAAAAACATACACCCGAAACCAGACCGACATAGCCGGTCCCAATCATGACTACTTTCATGGACACTCTCAATTTTCACTCAGCCAGAGGCTTTGATATTCTTATAGAGCCTTACCTATCAGCAAAGCCTTGAAAAAAACATATCTGAGTTATACGCGGTTCATTCTTCTTGTCATAGTCCGATTTTTACGCGCGATTATGACGCCTGTTAAAGAAACAGGAAGATAAACGCCATACTATCTTGGTGCCTGATTTAAAAATCTCCACCTGAGGCTTTTAGGCGGCATATCCAGCCCTCTCCCCCTAAAGCATTTTGAATAAACACGTCGTTATTCAAAATGCTTTCGTCTTTGTTTCTAAGCATATTTTTGTCAGAAAACCGCACACACTTTTCGACAAATATGCTCTAGCAGACCACCCGTTATGGTACCCTTATGGGCGGTCTGAAAAGAAGGAGAGGGCTGGCTCAGGACTTTTCAATCAGGCTCCTAGGTATCAAATTACATAATATAAAGATTTCTTTATATCATTATTGCTTTCTTTAGAACCAGGCATTATATCAAGCTTTACATGGGGCGTTTGCGCCTGCTTTCCATCGCCCATAGGGGCATTTGCCTTGCTTCAATGCCAAGGCACGATTAGGAGCGAATATGGCTGACTTTGTTGTCAAGGATCTGTCGTTGGCCGATTGGGGCCGCAAGGAAATCAAAATTGCAGAAACCGAAATGCCCGGTCTGATGCAAACCCGTGAAGAATATGGCGCAGCCCAGCCTTTGAAAGGCGCACGGATTACCGGCTCTCTTCACATGACCATTCAGACTGCTGTTCTGATTGAAACCTTGCAGGCGCTGGGTGCGGAAGTTCGCTGGGCCACTTGCAACATTTTCTCCACTCAGGATCATGCTGCCGCTGCTATTGCCGCAACTGGCACCCCTGTTTTTGCTGTCAAAGGCGAGAGCCTTGTTGACTATTGGGATTATGTGGATCGCATCTTTGACTGGGGCAATGGCGAAGGGCCAAACCTTATTCTGGATGATGGCGGCGATGCCACCATGTATATTTTGCTTGGTGCCAAAGTCGATGCGGGCGAAGAAATCCTTCCCAATCCTGAAAATGAAGAAGAGGAAGTCGTCAAAGCGCAGATCCTTAAGCGTGCGGCGGCTACTCCGGGCTGGTTCACCAAAATTCGCGATGGCATTTTGGGTGTATCAGAAGAAACCACCACAGGTGTGCATCGTCTCTATCATCTGGCAAAAGCGGGGGATCTTCCTTTCCCTGCGATCAATGTCAACGATTCTGTGACCAAGTCCAAATTTGACAATCTTTA
Organism: Cohaesibacter sp.; assembly: GCA_025800145.1. Lineage (GTDB taxonomy): Bacteria > Pseudomonadota > Alphaproteobacteria > Rhizobiales > Cohaesibacteraceae > Cohaesibacter. Next base: position 13,871 of record JAOXSH010000060.1, on the reverse strand, counting down.
TGGCTGCCGTGAATCTTTGGTGGATGGCATCAAGCGCGCCACTGATGTGATGATTTCCGGCAAAGTCGCTGTTGTTGCTGGCTTTGGCGATGTGGGCAAAGGCTCCGCTGAATCTTTGCGCTCACAAGGTGCCCGTGTGATCGTAACCGAGATTGACCCCATTTGCGCCTTGCAAGCCTCCATGCAGGGCTATGAAGTCACCACCATGGAAGAGGCTGTGCCGCAGGGCGATATTTTTGTCACCACCACCGGCAACAAGGATGTCATCACCATCGAGCATATGCGGGACATGAAGGACCGCGCCATTGTCTGTAACATTGGCCACTTTGATTCCGAGATCCAGATTGGCGCGTTGAAAAATTACGAATGGCACAATGTGAAGCCACAGGTTGATGAAGTGGAATTTCCTGATGGCAAGCGCATCATCGTTCTGGCAGAGGGCCGTTTGGTCAATCTTGGCTGTGCGACAGGCCATCCAAGTTTTGTGATGTCCGCATCCTTTACCAACCAGACTTTGGCCCAGATGGAATTGTGGTCCAATCACGCCAATTATGGCAAAGATGTTTATGTGCTGCCAAAAGCACTGGATGAAAAGGTTGCAACCCTGCATCTGGAAAAGCTGGGCGTGAAATTGACCACCCTGAGCAAAGAGCAAGCTGACTATATTGGTGTGCCTGTGGATGGTCCTTATAAGCCAGAGCATTACCGCTATTAACCTTTTGTTAAGAAAATGGCAGCTTTCCAAGGATTGAGAGTCCGCCCTCTTATCATTTGTAATGAATGCGCCCTTTCCCTTGCGGATTTGGGCGCATTTTTTTTATCTTTTTTACGTCGGACTCTGTTGCGCGATTCCATGAACAGGTAAAGTGAAAGTGATTCGGTCAAAGCCGGGAGGAGGCCCCGGTTTTGTTTCGAAGTAAGTGCGTGCGTTCAAGCTTGTAATCAGTCTGGATTTGGCAGAAATCCCCCAGCCACGGCAATGGCTGGTTTGGGATCGCGTTAGAGGAGTCCAGATTTTTCTGATGCATGAGCGCCAACCATAAAAGAGAACAAGAAAATTGGAGCGGTTGCATCAGCTATCGAGCTGTGCGGCGGAAAGGGCAAAGACATGCCTAAAGGCAGTCTGTTGGAAGGAAAAAGGGATTTGCGGACCTTTTTGACAACAACACTTTATTTAACGGGATTGGCTGCCAGCGTCTTTCTCGTTTCATCCCCGCTTTTGGCTCAAAGCCAGTCTGCCCTGACCCCAGACCCCTCTTCCAGCCTTATAGAGCATCACACGGAAACTCTGGATCAGCCTGAGCCAATCACACCAGCTGCGTCGCAGAGCGAGGCGCTGTCTCAAACTGCTATAGAGATGCCCGCTATCCCCGCTTTGCCGACAGATCGCTTTGCCAGTGATTTTGAAGCCTTGATGCAAGATGACCAATCCAATTCAATGCTTTTGGGACTTGCAACCTTTGGTGGCCTTCTTGTCTTTGCGCTGATTGCTGGCCTATCGGCCATTCGCACCCGCAAACAAGCAACACGACAATTGCGCGATGCCCATAAAGCGCTCTCCAGTCTTCAGGCCCGGCTGGATCAATCCGAAACCTTGCTGGATGCATCAGATCAATTGCTCATTATCTGGGATCAACAATCAGACAAACCCAATTTGCTTGGCCAGCTGAAATCCGCCCATACCCTGCCGCAAGGGGATAGCATTTTGGCCTTTGGCAGCTGGTTGAAAAGCGATTGTGCGCAAAAGCTGGATTTGGCCCTGGATGCCCTACGCGCAAAAGGGCAACGCTTTGAAATGGCGGTTGAGGCACAGGCTGGTGTCTGTATCGAGATCAAGGGACGCACATCTGGCGCCCGCGCCTATTTGCAATTGCGTCTTTTAGAAGATGCAGAAAGCGACAGGGCGCAATTAAGGAATCAAACGATGCGCCTCTCCCAAGAAATGAGCCGCATGAAAAGTCTTCTTGATGCGGTTCCCATGCCTGTTTGGTCGCGGAATGAAAAGGGCCAATTAAGCTGGATCAACGAAGCCTATCGGGAAGCCGTTGATGCAGAAAATTTGCGCGATGTGTTGGAAAAACAAATTGAATTGCTGGACCAGCAAGGCCGGGATCATGTCCATAAAGCTCATCACACACAAGCGAGCAATATATCAGACGGTCCGGCGCGCACCGCCCATGTCGCGGTTGAGCGGTTGCCTGTGATCATGCAAGGCAAGCGCCAGATATTGGATGTTGTCGATATTGCCTCCAAACAGGGCAATGTGGGCATTGCAACTGATGTATCCGCCATTGATGAGGCAGAAAAAGCGCTGGCACGGATGCAGGCCTTCCACGCCGCGACGATGGATCAATTGACCACTGCCGTGGCGATTTTTGACTCCAATCAGAATCTGCAATTCTATAATGCTGCCTATCATACCCTATTTGATCTTGATCCCGGTTTTCTGGATCAAAAACCAAAGGACGGGATTATTCTGGATCAATTGCGCGCCAATCGACATTTGCCCGAACAGGCTGATTTCGCCGTCTGGAAAGCAGAAATTTTTGCGGCCTATCGCTCAGTGGAGACCAAAGAACATTGGTGGCATTTACCAAATGGTCAATCTTTGCGTGTTGTTGCAGCCCCTACCCCTGATGGCGGGGTGACCTATATTTATGAAAATGTCACCGAACGTCTGGATCTGGAAAAGCGCTATAATTCCCTGATCCGGGTTCAGTCGGAAACACTCGATCATCTGGGCGATGGCGTGATCGTATTTGGCTCTGACGGTCGGGTGCGTGTTTCCAACCCGGCCTTTGCCTCTATGTGGTCGATTGAAGAAATGTTGTTGGCAGAACAGCCCCATGTCAGTGCCGTTCTGGAAGTGTGCCGTCGCACATTTTCCGATCCGGCTGTCTGGGCCGATCTGAAGCAGGCCATTGTCGGGCTGGCTGATAGCCGCGAGGGATTATCAGGGCGGATGGAACGCTCAGATGAGCGCATTGTTGATTATGCTCTGGTGCCCCTGCCTGATGGTGCCAGCATGATCACCTTTGTTGATGTCACGGACAAGGTGAATGTCGAGCGCGGCCTGACCACGCGCAACGAAGCCCTGATGGCAGCGGATCATTTGAAAAATACCTTCATTCAGCATGTATCCTATGAATTGCGCTCACCTTTGACCAATATTATCGGCTTTACGGAATTGCTGACTGAGGAAACGTTTGGTTCGCTGAATGGAAAACAGCGCGAATATACCGACCATATCATGACATCCAGCTCGTCTTTGTTGGCCATTGTTAATGATATTCTGGATTTGGCGACGATTGATGCCGGGATTATGGTGCTGGATCTGGAGGATATTGACCCCATCGCTTCCATTCAGGCCGCCGCAGAAGGTTTGCAAGATCGCCTGGCCGAAAAAGACATCACCCTGCATGTTTCGGTTGCTGATCATTTGCAGCATTTTATGGGCGATAGCAAACGGGTGCGGCAGGTGCTTTATAACATGATTTCCAATGCCATTGCCTTCTCGCCCGATCATTCCAATGTCTCTGTGCTGGCCGATCAAACCCAAAATGAAATGGTCTTCACGGTGCGCGATCATGGCTGTGGTATGCCGGAAGATTTTCTCTCTTCCGCTTTTGAACGCTTTGAAAGCCGCAAGGCTGGGGAAACACGCAAAGGCGCGGGCCTTGGGCTGTCTATTGTCAAAAGCTTTGTAGAATTGCATGGCGGGCATGTTTCTATCGATTCTGTTTTGAACAAGGGAACCGCCGTTATTTGTCATTTCCCGATCTCTCCAAAGCCTGTTCAGCAGGCTGCGGAATAATCATGACATCCTCACGATCTTGCCCTAAATTGAAGCAAGATCGTAATTTATTTTCCTGTTCGGTGCCTGTCTATGCCGTCATCTTCTTCTTGCCCTTCCAATCCTGATTTGTCCGATGAATGGCGCTTTTGCTTTGATGTCTTGAACGAAGCGGCCAGTCATGCTTTGGCACGGGATCTGGCGCCTTTGTTGCGTCCGAGTGATGTGCTGGCGCTGGATGGGGATGTGGGCATGGGCAAAAGCACCTTTGCCCGTGCGCTGTTGCGTGCTGTGGCGCGCGATGAAGCACTGGAAGTTCCAAGCCCCACTTTCACATTGGTGCAGACCTATGATCTGGACGGTTTGGAACTCAGTCATTTTGATTTATACCGCATTGGCGATTTTGAAGATTTGTATGAAATCGGCTTTGTGGAAAGCTGGGAGCATGGCTGCGCATTGGTTGAATGGCCAGATCGTGCAGAAGAGATTTTGCCAGAGCAAACATTATGGCTGCATTTTGAGGATAGCCCTTTACGCGGCAGCGAAGCCCGCCGTCTGGTTTTGCAAGGGGCGCACATTTGGCAAGACCGTCTGGAGCGCGTCTGTCGCAAGCGAACGTTGCTGATTGAGGCAGATTGGGGCAAGGCCGATTTACAGGCCATAGAAGGCGATTTGTCACCGCGCAGTTATCAGCGTGCTGTGATGGATGGGCAGAGTGCCATTTTGATGGATATGCCCTCTCGCGAGCCCGGTCCCAAACTCGATGATGGGCGACTTTATGATCGGGTTGCGCATCGGGTCACAAGCTTGGCACCGATGCTGACCATTGCCCATGCTTTAAAAGAGGCGGGTCTATTGGTGCCTACATGTTATAGCCATGATCTTGGTGCTGGTCTCGCTCTTTGGCAAGATTTTGGCCGTGAGAGCCTCAGTCAACAGCATGATGCGCAGCCCCCTGTCGCCATTGCGCAGCGCTATGCAGCAACCATTGACGCTTTGGCTGACTTTCATGATAAAGGCTGGCAGGGGGATCAGCGCGATTTGCAGGGACCGGGCGGAGCGTTTTGCCTCTCGCTCTATGACCGAGATGCTTTTGAGGTGGAATTGTCGATCTTTTTGGATTGGTATTGGCCATTTTTAAAAGGTGAGGCTTGCCCTTGTGCTGCACGCAATCACTTTCAGGCACTCTGGCGCCCGGCTCTGGATATCTTACTTGAGGCGGAACACAGCCTTGTCTTGCGCGATGTGCAAGACCCCAATTGCTTTTGGCTGGAGACTATGAGCGGTACGCACAAAATCGGTTTCATCGATTTTCAGGATTGCCTCTTAGGGCCAAGTGCTTATGATATTGCTTCTGTTTGTATGGATGCGCGGGTTACCATATCCGTTGATCTGGAAAATCATTTAAAAGCTGCCTATATGCAGCATAGATCTTTTGATCGCACAGCCCAAGAGGCATTTGAGCATCAATATGCCTTATGTGGCTTGCAGCGAACATCCAAGAATTTGGGAGCCTTTGCGCGGGCCACTATGAGCCTGACCAATCGTTCTTATCTGACGCATATTCCGCGCGGGATTGAGTATTTGGCCCGATGTCTTGCTCATCCTGCGCTGAGAGATTTATGCGCCTTTTATAATGAGAATAAATTGCTGGATCTGCCAAAAGGCCTTTAAAGGGCCGAGATTTTGCTGGCGAGCCGGGATAAAAGACGGACATGACGATGATCAATGAGATGCAGCCCGCTCTGGCTGGCCCCACAAAAGGTATGATTTTGGCCGCTGGCCGCGGAACCCGTATGCGACCGCTTTCTGCCATTACACCAAAGCCGCTTATTCCCGTTGCAGGCAAGGCTCTGATTGATCATGCCTTGGGCACTCTTCACAAGGCTGGCGTGACCCGCACGATTGTCAATGTCCATTATCTTGCCGATCTGGTGGAAGTGCATGCCAAACGCTCCGCCGCTTGCGATTTGGTCATTTCTGATGAACGCGAGGCTTTGCTGGAAACCGGTGGCGGCATCAAGAAGGCCTTGCCAGAGCTTGGCACAGATCCCTTTTATCTACTCAATTCCGATAGTTTCTGGATGGAAGGTGTTGCCAATAATCTGTCTTTGCTGGCCCAGCATTGGGATGAGGATCAGATGGATGGTTTGCTGTTGCTTTCGCCCACCGTGTCTGCCATTGGCTATCGCGGCAAAGGAGATTTCATGATGGATAAAGAGGGGCGGCTGTCTCGTCGCGAGGCCCGCTTTGTCTCTCCCTTTGTTTATAGTGGAGCAGCCATCTTGCATCCACGCCTGTTTGACGGGGCGCCTGATGGGGCGCATTCGCTCAATCTGCAATTTGATCAAGCCATTGCGAACAAGCGCCTGTTTGGCCTCTCCATGGATGGGATCTGGCTGCATGTGGGTGAGCCAAAGGCCATCCGTCAGGCCGAACGCGCCATTCAAAACAGCACGCTGATGGGGCTGATCTAGAGCATTTTGAATAAACACGTCGTTATTCAAAATGCTCTAATCTTTGTTTCTAACCATATTTTTGTCCGAAAACCGCACACACTTTTCGACAAATATGCTCTAGGCTCAGGGCATACAATCATAAGCATGAAGGCATGGTTTGATGGATGATATGGATCTTTTTTCGGCGGCAAAGCCCACACCAAGTCCCAATGTCTTTTCCATCAGTCCGGGTTCGAGCTTTTTCACCTCAATGATTGATGCGCTGATTGACGGGGGTTTGGTTGCCGGTTTTGATGCCTCAGATCCCGCTTCGCTTGCCACTGTCACCATTTATGTACCAACGCGGCGCACGGCCAATGGCCTGAAAGAGGCTTTTCTCTCGCATTTGCGCCAGCGGGGCTGGCCCAGCCTGATTTTGCCGCGCATTCATGTCATTGGCGATATAGACGAGGATTTGCTGCCCCTGAAAGTCAACCTTGGCGGGGATGATGGCTTTTGGTCGTTGCCAACCGCTATGGACCCTTTGGAGCGGCGTTTGATCATGACACAATTGGTGCATTTTTGGGCGCAAAAGCAGGCAAGAGAGATTTTGCAACTGGATGCTGATCAACGTCTTCAGGTGTCCAGCACGCCAAGCGATGCCGCCTATCTGGCCATTGATTTGCTTGCCCTCATTGATGCTGTGCATCGCGAGGAAAGCGACTGGTCGCTGCTTCATGAGCTGGTGCCCGATGATTATGGGGCTTACTGGCAGATGAGCCTGGAATTTTTGAAAATTGCCACGCAATTCTGGCCCTCTATTCTGGCCGAGCGCGATTTGGTGGATCCTGTTGAGCGCCGCAATGCGGTTCTTGCCTCAGAGATTACCGCTTTGAAGGCGCATGCAGGTCCGGTGATTGCAGCGGGTTCCACCGGTTCCATTCCCGCAACATCAAATTTGCTGATGGCCGTTGCCCATCATCCAAAGGGAGCGCTGATTTTACCGGGGCTGGATTATCATCTGGATGAAGAAAGTTGGGCCGGGCTTGGTTGCCTGCATCCAAAAGAGGGCGAGGGGGAAGGTGTGGCCGGGCATCCGCAATTCAACCTAAAGCAATTGCTTGATCGCTTGCAAATCAACCGCTCTGAGGTAACCAAACTTGGTTCTGTCACCCCTGCCCTGACTTTGCGGGAGCGTTTGGTCAGCGAAGCCTTGCGCCCGGCAGAAAGCACCGATTTATGGAAGGTCGCTCTGGCTGATTTTCCAGAAGAAAAACGCCAGATTGCCTTGGCTGATGTTGCCTTGGCCAAAGCCGCCAATGAGCAGGAAGAGGCACGCATTTGTGCCCTTGCCTTGCGTGAAACGCTGGCTGATCCGGGTAAAAAAGCCGCTCTTGTTACGCCAGATCGGGCGCTGGCCCGGCGGGTGATGGTGGAGTTAAAGCGTTGGCAGATTGACGTTGAAGACAGTGCTGGTATGCCCTTGGGCGAGACGCCTCCGGCGCTTTTGATGCGCTTGATGCTGGACTGTATTTTTAGCCATTTTGAGCCTGTGGCCTTGCTTGCCCTGATCAAGCATCCTTTGGCCTCTTTTGGGATGCCACGGGCCGAGGCCCGCCGTGCGGCGCGCTTTATTGAGGTGGAATTGCTGCGCGGTCCCCAGCTTGGGGGCGGGCTTCGCACTCTGATCGCAGAATTTGAACGAAAACGCAGCGAGCGCTGTGAGAAGGATAGCGAGCATCCACTCCCTCAAAATTGGGATTTGGCGCGAGCCTTTTTGCAGCACCTTGAAATCAGCCTTGGCGCTTTTGAGGCTTTGGTTGCGAATGCAACAGAGCCTGTGACTCTTTCGCGCTGGCTTTATGCCGTGATCAAAAGTGTTGAGGCGATTGCTTGCAATGAAGAGGCTGATCCACAGCGTTTTTATGATGAAGCGGCGGGGCGCGCTATGCGTAGCTTCTTTGAACGCCTTCAGAGCCCAGCCAGTGATGATGTGTTGTTAGGCCCCCGTGATCTGGAACCTTTTTTAGTGGCCATGATGTCTGGCGAAACTGTTCTGGATCATGGCAGCGGCCATTCCCGTCTGCAATTGCTTGGCACGCTGGAAGCCCGTTTGATGGATGTGGACCGGGTGGTAATTGGTGGCTTGAATGAAGGCTCATGGCCTGCGCAAACCAAATCAGATGCCTGGCTGTCACGACCCATGCGAGCGGGTATGAAGCTGGAGCCGCCAGAAAGGCGGACCGGCCTTGCCGCCCATGACTTTGCCCAATCTATGGGACGGCGCGAGGTGGTGTTGGTACGCTCGGAAAAAACTGGTGGCTCTCCGACCGTTGCCAGCCGCTGGATTTTGCGTCTGGAAGCAGTGGCCGGGCTTGCGGCCAATCAGGCAATGACGGCACGCGGTGAGAGATATATCCGTTGGGCGCGAGCCTTGGATGCGCCAAAAGACAGTAAGCTTATTCCCCGTCCCAATCCAAAACCATCGCCTGATTATCGCCCACGCCGTTTGTCTGTGACAGAAATTGAAACATGGATCCGCGATCCTTATGCGCTTTATGCCAAACATGTTTTGGGCTTGCGCGCTCTTGATACCATTGGCAGTCCACCGGGCGGGGCGGAAAAAGGCTCTATCATTCATGATGTGTTGGGCGACTTCACCCAAAGCTGGGATGGGCCTTTCAATCAGAAGGCTTATGAGCATCTGATTGCCTTGGGGCGTGAGGCTTTTCAAAAATTTGAGAATTTCCCCGATCTTTTGGCCATTTGGTGGCCCCGGTTTGAGCGCATTGCCCATTGGTTTGTGTTTGACTGGGAGATGGGCCGAGAAGATGAGGTGGCCAGCCGTTTTGCGGAAATTTCTGGTGGGACAGACTTGCCAATGGCATCTGGTGCCTTTCATTTGCGGGGCCGGGCTGACCGGTTGGATATTATGAAAGATGGCAGCTTGTCGGTTATTGATTTCAAGACCGGGCAGCCGCCGTCGGCCAAGCAGGTTCTGCCCGGTTTTGCACCGCAATTGGCGCTGGAAGGCTATATGGCAAAATTGGGGGGCTTTAAGGATATTCCCACTGCCATTGAAGTCTCTGACATGGCATGGATCAAGCTTTCGGGTGGGCGCAAGGCTGGCGAGATCAAAACCGGCATTGAAAAAGACCATGCTGCGGAAGATATTGTGGAGCTGATTGGCAAACGGCTTTTGGCGCTGATTGTTGCCTATGATGATCCTGCCAAAGGATATATGTCTCGCGCCAAACCGATGTTTGAGCGGTTTGAAAGCCCCTTTGATCATCTGGCCAGAGTCAAGGAATGGTCGCAGCAAAGCGATGGGGAGGACTGAATATGATTTTTGAGATCCCCGCAAAAACCAAACAAGATCAGGCACTGGCCTCTCACCCTCAACGCTCGGCATGGGTGAGCGCCAATGCAGGTTCTGGCAAAACTTTTGTGCTGTCGCAACGGGTGATCCGGCTTTTGCTGGCCGGGACCGATCCTTCGCGTATCCTGTGTCTGACCTTTACCAAAGCTGCGGCGGCGGAAATGTCCAACCGGGTTTTTGCCCGGCTCTCCGATTGGATTGGCCTTGATGATGACGCGCTTGGCACAGCTTTGCAGGAGCTGGAGGGCCGCCCGCCCAAGACAGAAGAGCTGGCCTTGGCAAGACGGCTTTTTGCGCGGGCATTGGAGACGCCCGGCGGGCTGAAAATCCAGACCATTCATGCTTTTGCAGAACGCTTGTTGCACCAATTTCCGCTGGAAGCCAATGTTCCGGCGCATTTCGAAATTCTGGATGACCAATTGGCCGCGGATTTGCTAAATAACGCCATTGGCTTTGTGTTATCTTGCGCTTTACGCAAAGAGCAACCGCTTTGGTCTGAGGCTTTGGCACACCTGGTTGGCTCTATGGGCGATATGGATATCCGCAATGCCTTGGCCAGTTTGGTGCGCAATCGCGAAGGCTTTGGCCGCTTTATGGAAATGGGAGAAGCCACAAGTGAGGCCTCTTCGCTTGATGAGGGGGATAGCCTTGGTGTCAGTGCCGCCCTTCAGGCTTTGGCGGCCTATCTTGGGGTGGATGAGCAGGATAATTTTGAGGCGATACGCCATGATCTGGCCGCAAGTCCGCATTTCCCGCCCGATTATGTGCACTCGCTTGCCGATCTGTTTGCGACAGGGGGCAAGCGCGATAAAGATCAGGCTATTTTGCTGCGGCACTTTTTAGAGGCTGAGGATCCAGACGAGAAAGCCGGGCATTGGTGGGCGTTTTTGCGCAAGAAAGATGGCTTTGCCAAGAGCGACAGCTATATGGCGTCCAAAAAAGTGCGCGAGGGAGATGCCGCTCTTGCTGGATGTCTGGATCGCGAGCAAGCAAGGCTGGATGCCCTGGAAGAGCGGCGCAAGGCTCTGGTGACGTTGGCCGGGAGCCGGGCCTTGTTCATTTTGGCCGATGGCGTGATCTCGCATTATGAACGGGCAAAAGCGGCACGTGGCTTGATGGATTTTGATGATTTGATCATCAAGGCCGCCAATTTGCTGGCCCCCAGTCAGGCGGCGGCTTGGGTGCATTACAAGCTTGATCAGGGCATTGATCATATTTTGGTTGATGAAGCGCAAGACACCAACCCACGCCAATGGGAAATTATCCAGCAATTGGGAGAGGAATTTTTTGTCAGTGAAAGTGCGCGCAGTGTTGAGCGCACCATCTTTGCCGTTGGGGATGAGAAACAGTCCATTTATAGCTTTCAGGGTGCCGAGCCGAAATGGTTTGCGCAGATGCGCGATCTGTTTGCCCGCCGGGCTGGAATGCAGGGCAAACCCTTTCACAAAATTGACTTGCAGCTATCCTTTCGCTCCACACCCCATATTCTAAAGGCTGTTGATGAGGTCTTTGCCAATGAGGCCCAATATGCGGCCTTATCGGCTGACCATGAACCCACTGTGCATGAAGCCATCCGCCGCAAGGATCCCGGCCTTGTTGAGCTTTGGCCCTTGTTACAGCCCGTTGAGCAAGAGATGGATGAAGATTGGGCCGCGCCTTTGGATGCACAAGGTGATCGTGATCCCGGCGTTACCTTGGCACGGATGATTGCTGATACCATCAAACATTGGCTGACCAATGGGGACTATCTGGCGGGATCTGGCAAACGGATCACGGCGGGCGATATCCTTGTTCTGGTGCGCAAACGCGGGGCATTTGTGCACGCAGTGAACCGGGCTTTGAAAGAGGCGGGCTTGCCGGTGGCGGGTGCAGATCGTCTGGCTTTGCTTGATCATATTGCGGTGATGGATCTGTTGTCCTTGGGGGACGTGATGTTGCTGCCCGAAGATGATCTCAGTCTTGCCTGCCTTTTGAAAAGCCCGCTTTTTAATCTTTGCGAGGAGGATTTGTTTGAGCTGGCCAAGCCGCCAGAGCCGGGGGGCATACGCGACAAGAGCCTTTGGGAGATTTTGGGTGCCCATCATCAGGCTGATGCCTCCAGCCCGTTTGGTCGGATTTTTGCCACTCTTAGCGCTTGGCGCGCTCAGATTGATTTTCAACCGCCCTTTGATTTTTACGCCCAGATTTTGGGACCGGGCGGCAAGCGCAAGGCCTTTATTGAGCGATTGGGACCAGAAGCGGATGAAGTGATCGATGAATTGCTGTCGCGGGCGCTGGATTTTGAGAAAAAGCAGATTCCCAATTTACAGGCCTTTTTGGCGGCGATGCGGCAAGGCGGGGCCGAGATCAAGCGTGATATGGGCGCGGCGGACAATCAAATTCGCGTTATGACCGTTCATGGCTCCAAGGGTCTGGAAGCACCCATTGTCTTTATGGTGGATAGCACGGGCAAGCCCTCCAATCCACGTCATCACCCGCATCTTGTTTCGCTTTCCCAAGAGGATAGTCCGGTCGATTTGATGGCTTTGAAAACGGCCAAAGTGGATCAACCTGCTAAAATTCAGGCCAGTTTGTCCGATCTGGACCGGGAAACCGAAGAAGAATATTTGCGTCTGTTATATGTGGGCATGACGCGAGCAGAAGATCGGCTTTATTTATGCGGCTTTACCGGTGCCAGAGGACCGGCGGAGAATTGCTGGTATAATGTGGTTGCCAATCAATTGCGGCCCAATGCGCAAAAAACAGATCATCCTGTCACAGGAGATGAGATTTTGCGCTGGCAATTGCAGCAGGATTTTACGCCCCGGCCTTTGGATGAACGTTTGACCCTTGCCCCTGTCAGCAGTCCTGCCAGCTTGCCGGACTGGCTCCGTACGCCGTTAGAGAGTGAGCCTGCGGCCAATGCTTTGTTGCAGCCCTCCAAAGCGGCGGATTTGATTGAAGCAAAGTCTGTTGCTTTTGCCCAGCCTTTTGCAGGCTCGAACAGCCCTCATCCCGCCTCCCCTGCTCTTCATGACTGGGAGCCACGGTGGCGCGGCTCTTTGTTGCATAGTTTGTTTGAGCATCTACCCACTTTGCCCAGCGATCAATGGCAGGCGCGTGGTCAAGCCTTTCTGGCGCGCATTGCCAAAGATATGAGTTCTGACAGCCGGGCAGATTTGTTGGATGAAGCGCTTTTGCTGTTGAACGATTCGGCTTTTGCTGCGCTTTTTGGCCCAGACAGTCAGGCCGAAGTCTCGCTGGCCGGTTGGGTGGAGACCAAAGATGGGCCACGGGATGTTTCCGGGCAGGTGGATAGATTGGTGATAACCCCCAATGACGTGATTGTGATAGATTACAAAACCAACCGTCAGGTGCCTGCCAGCACCGAGGACGTTCCCTTTGATTATATAAGCCAAATGGCACTTTATGGGCGTCTTTTAGCCCCCCTATATCCCAAACACAGCATTCGCACGCTTCTTTTATGGAGTTGTGGTCCCTCTTTGATGGAGATTGAGCCAGACGTGCGGCAAGCCGCCCTTGCGCAGATTGGCATAAGATAACAGCTGCCCATCTTGACGGATGCGGGCGGAATACCTACTTTCAAGACAACGACGCTATATTCACATATCACTGAATATAGATATCTTTTCCCCCACCTTGTCCCTGTCAGGATGAGGTGAGACGAACCGAATGAGGCTTGATATGGCTGTTGTGAATGCGACTGATGCAAATTTTGCAGACGAAATTCAGGGTGATGTTCCTGTTGTTGTCGATTTTTGGGCAGAATGGTGTGGCCCATGTAAAATGATTGCGCCTATTCTGGACGAAATTGACGGCGAAAAAGCTGGCAATGTCAAAATTGTCAAAGTCAATGTGGACGAAAATCCAAACACTGCCGCGCAGTTTGGTGTGCGTTCTATTCCAACCTTGCTGTTGTTCAAGGGTGGTGAGGCTGTCGCCATGAAAGTGGGTGCCGCACCAAAGGCAGATTTGATCAAATGGATTGAGACCGGCAAATAAGCCGTTTTCTTTTCTTGTTGCAAAAAGCCCGGATTGTTTCAATCCGGGCTTTTTATTGTGGAGATGGCAATGATCTCATGCACAAAGCCATGCGTAATACCAACAGCATGAAAGATTAACCCATAGGATGCCTTGAAATGGCTCACTGAGCTGCGTTGTCTTTCTAGGGCGCGCCTCATTGAATTGTCTTGACAATTCAATGCAAAAGGTTCGCATCAAAAAAGAAAATGCCCCGGCATTGTCCGATCGAGCCGACGCC
>JAOXSH010000054.1 GCA_025800145.1 Cohaesibacter sp. | reverse complement strand
AATAACCTCTTCATAAGGCATCAAAAAGGCGCGACCCAATTTGGTTCGCGCTTTTTTGCCCAGTCAATCAAAGCAGGCTTAGAACGTAGCCTGGGACTTAGAGCATTTTGAATAAACACGTCGTTATTCAAAATGCTCTAGAGCATTTTGATTTTAAACCGGGTCATATCCTGCTGCATTGAAGTAGTTGGCGCATTCTTCAGGCTTGAATGCGTCGATTGCTAGTCCAATCACATCCCAGAGCTCTGTGATTGTCCTGCATTCCTTTGCCTTGAGTATGGCTTTGAGCTTTGAGAATGCCATCTCAATTGGATTGAAATCCGGACTATATGGCGGCAAGAACCTCAGGGATGCTCCGGCTTTGTGAATGGCCTCTCGAATTGCGACGGGCTTGTGTGCTGGTAGATTGTCCATGACCACGATGTCTCCAGGCTTGAGCGTGGGGATCAGAACCTGTTCGACATAAGCCAGAAAGGCTGCTCCATGCATGGCGCCGTCCAGCACCATTGGAGCCGTCATGCCAGTCCGTCTGAGCGCACCTACAAAGGTTGTGGTTTTCCAGTGGCCATGGGGAATTGAGGCTCGGCATCGTTCGCCCCGTCTGGAACGACCATATAGACGGGCCATCTTGGTGGAAGCACCCGTCTCATCAATGAAAACAAGTTTGTCAGGGTCAAGGTCAAGTTGGGTCTCGAACCAAGCAATACGCCGCTTCATGACATCTGGTCGAGTTTGCTCACTGGCATGCGCTGTCTTTTTTTGAACGTGATGTCATTGCGATCAAGGAAATACCAAATGGTTGAAGGATCAACCCGCAGGGAACGTTCAGCCTCCAGATGATCAACCATCTCAGATAGGGTGATGTCGGCACGTTCTTCAATCAGCCCCATCAGGAAGGATCCATGCTCATCCAGAATGGAACCTTGAGGTTTGCCCTGTTTCCGGGCGTCATAACTGCCTGTATCGCGCCAATGCCGATGCCACGATCCTGCAGTCGAGATACCGATTGAGAATTGCTTCGCCGCCTTCCGAGTTGAAAGCCCTTCTTCAATGGCATCAACAACACGACGACGAAGATCTGAACCAAAAGAGCGAGCCATGATCACCTCTACCAAATCACTTCAGTGAGTGAATCACGACTACGCGCACATGGGAAGCCTGAAAACGACTCTGTGTTCAGTCAAAACGCTCTAGATTTGTGAATTGAACAAAGCCCTGGATTGTGATGAATTCATATACATCTTAGCGATAAAAGCCTATACCACAGAAGCCACATTCTATCGAGACGAATGGTCAAATAAAAATACGAAAAACATCAAACGAGACTGTCA
>JAOXSH010000023.1 GCA_025800145.1 Cohaesibacter sp. | reverse complement strand
CAGTGAGCCATTTCAAGGCACCGAAGGCCGGTTTTATTGGCTTTCTGGACTGCGTCGCTCTTGCTTTGTGGTCAACCAGACCATGGCAGCAAAAGCGTCTTACCAGAAAGCCAATAAAATCCGGTCATATGGGGTAATCTTTCAGGCCGTTGGTATAAAGGCCTGATTGTGCGGCTTCACCCGATGGGACGAGCCTGTTTGCACTTGTCGCAAAACCTTGATCTTAAATGTTTTTTTACCTTATTGCTAAAAAGCCTTACATCTTCTTGCCATTCCCGTGTTCTGACTATCCCTATCATTGCATTGGATAAAATCGATTAACGCAATATTAGACTCACTCTCATAAACTTAGGTCAATCTATTTGTGAAAGAGAGTAAGATGCTAGACACAATTGCAGATTTGGCACGAGAAAAATCCAGCGACAAGCGGCGTGAATTGCTTGGCAAGGTCGCGGATCTCTTCTTTGATGGAGCAGAGCATCATACCCAACAAGAAGCCCTGATCTTTCGCGATATCGTCATGAAAATGCTGGATGAAGTGGATCTTGATGGGCGTGCCGAATTTTCTCAGAGAGCAGCACCCCGCGCAGACTTGCCTGCCGATGTGGCCCGTCAATTGGCTCAGGATGAAGTAGAAGTCGCCGGACCAATGCTTCAGCATTCACCGGTTTTGACCGATGATGATTTTGTCGAATTTTCCCAGAAACTTTCGCCAGCCCATCTTATCTCCATTGCCCAGCGTGATTGTTTGAGTGGCACGGTTACGGATGCCCTGATTGAAAATGGCACCCGTGAAGTCTGGCATAAAGTAACGCAAAACCAAGGCGCCGAGATTACCGAAACCGGCTTTACCAAACTGGTTGACAATGCAGCAGATGACGCCATTTTGCAGGCAAGCCTATGTTCACGGCCCGATATTCCGGCCAGTGTTGCAGAACATTTGCTGCCCTTATTGCCAGAAGAAGGCAAACGCCGTCTGGCATGGCTGTTTGAACATGCAGCAGAAGAAGCAGAGGCTTTGGTCGGACAGGCTCAGGAAGCTATGGTCAAGGAAAAGCTGGCCGGCAAAAGAGGGCGTATCGAGACCAAAATCCTGATCAAAGATGTCAAAGCCGGGGCTATGGATTTTTCTGCGGCTCTGGATCATCTCATTGAAGGGGATCGCACACAAGATATCATTTTGGCCTTGTCTGCCATTGCAGAGATTGAGGAAGCGGCTGTCTCCAACGCTTTTTACCAGATCAAGGATGAAGCCATTGCCATTTTGTGCAAATCCACCGATGTCACAGAAGAGACCTATGCCCGATTGATTGGCCTTCGCTGTGATAAACTACATTTGCCGCAATCCATGGTCGAGCGCAGTGTGGATCGTTATAAGGTGATTGATCTGGGATCCTCCCAGCGGGCCATGCGATTTGTGCAAATGCGCAAAAGCCTCGCCAAAGCTTTGGCATAATACCAACGGCATGAAAGATTACCCCATATGACCGGATTTTATTAGCTTTCTGGTAAGAAGCTTTTGCTGCGATGGTCTGGTTGACCATAAAGCAAGAGCGACGCAGTCCAGAAAGCCAATAAAACCGGCCTTCGGTGCTTTGAAATGGCTCACTGAGAAGGTATCTTTCTAGGAAAATACCCCGGCATTGTCCGTCGAAAGATACCTTCTCAGTGAGCCATTTCAAAGCATCCTATGGGTCAATCTTTCATGCCGTTGGTATAAATCCATTGATGCACGCACGATATTTATAAAAAAGGGCCCTTTGATCGTGCCCTTTTTGTTTTTATTCAAATCGCGCAGCATATTTATACTGGCGGAGCCTTGGCGGTTTGCGGCTCGGTTACCTGTTCTGGACTTAGAACTTCGGCAATCGCCTCGCGGGACAGCTCCCCTTGAATTTCCCCTTCTTCATCCACCACTGGCACAGGATAATCTGCATTGATGGTTTCGGGCAAGATGTCCTCAAGCACAGCATCGGGGGCAACGATCGGCACATCTTCATAGATTTTTTCGCAAAGTGCGTCATCGCCATTGTCTTTGCGCACGGCTTCCTCCAGCGCCTCTTGCGAAACAATGCCCTGATAGCCGTCATCGTTGACGTGATAGCCATAATCGCCATCCGTCTTGCGCATCTGCTTCAAAGCTTCTGAAATGGTATCAGCTGCAATGCGGCAAATTTGCGGCTGCATCACGGTTTCCACTGTCAGGGCGCGGGCGCGGTTCACATCGCGCACAAAGGCTTCCACATAATCGGTTGCCGGATTGAGCAGGATTTCTTCGGGCTTGTCATCCTGCACCAATTCGCCATCTTTTAGGATGGCAATGCGATTGCCCAAATGCAGGGCTTCATCCAAATCATGGGTGATGAAAATGATGGTCTTGTGGAGCTTTTCCTGCAATTCGATCAATTGATCCTGCATTTCAGAGCGGATCAGCGGATCGAGTGCCGAGAAGGCTTCATCCATCAGCAAAATTTCTGCATTGGTCGCCAATGCCCGGGCCAAGCCGACCCTTTGCTGCTGGCCCCCAGACAGCTGGCTTGGATATTGCTTTTCATATCCAGCAAGGCCAACGGTCTCCAGCCATTCAACAGCGCGATCTTCGGCTTCCTTGCGTGAGACCCCTTGTACGGTCAGGCCATAAGAGGCATTTTCCAAAACAGTGCGGTGCGGCAACAGGCCAAAGCGCTGGAACACCATCGACATTTTATGCCGACGGAATTTCTCCAATTCATTGGGATTGAGGGTCATGACATCGGTGCCATCCACCAGAATTTGCCCCTCTGTTGGATCAATCAACCGGTTGAAATGGCGAATCAGGGTCGATTTTCCAGATCCCGAAAGCCCCATAATCACGGAAATATCTCCGCGCTTGATGGTCAGATTGATGTCTTTCAGACCAAGGGTATGGCCCGTTTTGGCCAGAATTTCATCCTTGGACAAACCTTCATGCACCAAAGGCATATGCTTTTGCGCGTCCGACCCAAAAAGCTTGTAGAGACCTTTGACCTCAATGAGGGTGGCATTTTCCTGCTCACTCATTAGTGGGCCCCTTTCAAATGTTTCTGGCTGCGTTTTGCATAGGCCTGACTGACGCGGTCAAATATAATGGCAAGGGCAACGATGGCCAGACCATTGAAAAGACCAAGGGTAAAATACTGGTTGGTAATGGATTTCAGCACCGGTTGGCCAAGACCTTTGACGCCGATCATTGACGCGACCACAACCATGGCAAGGGCCATCATGATGGTCTGGTTGATACCAGCCATAATGGTGGGCATGGCCAAAGGCAGCTGGACCTGAAACAGGCGCTGACTTTTGGAGGCCCCAAAGGAGGTTGCCGCTTCCAGCACTTCCTTATCCACCAGCCTGATGCCAAGATTGGTGAGGCGGATCACCGGGGGAATGGCATAAATCACCACTGCAATCACGCCCGGAATTTTACCAATGCCCAGCAACATGACCACCGGGATCAGATACACAAAGGCTGGCATTGTCTGCATGATATCGAGAATGGGCGTCACAACAGACTGAATGCGATCCGAGCGGGCCATCGCAATGCCGATAGGAATGCCTATAAAAATGGACAGGATGGTACAGACCGTAATGATAGACAGGGTCCGCATTGTGTTGTCCCACATGCCAAAATAGCCGATCAGCAACAGGGATATGATGACACCCACCAGCAATTTGGCCGATCTGGAAGCGCTATAGACGATGCCGCCAATCACCAGAACAATGATGGGCCATGGGGTGGCCAGTAGTAATTTTTCAAACCAGATCAGGAAAACCAGCAGCGGATCAAAAAAGCCTTCGATTGCATCCCCATATTCGCGGGAGAAACTGCGATAGGCTCCATCCAGTGTTTTTCGTATCTGAACAAGGCCTGCCCGTTCCATTTGCGGGAAATCGGTTAGCCATGATGTATCCGCCATTCCAGGCTCCATTCTTTGTCTCAATCACAGCGCAGGCAACAGGAACAGCGCTGATGATGTGGGGCATATCTTGTTTGATAAACAAAATCCCGACAGTCTTTGCCTGCCGGGATTGTGTCATGCCATATTGTACTCTTACAGCTCAGATGCGGCTTTCTTTACTTTTTGCGCGACATCGGCAGGCAACCAGCCTTGCCACAGATCTTCACGGGTTTTGAGAATATGCACCGCAGCAATCTCACCATCAGCCTGTTCGTCTTCCATCCAGGCCAGGAACCAGTTCATATCATCATTCTTGAAAGACCGCTTGCCCAGATATTCGTTCACAGCCGGGTTTTTCTTGGCAAAATCCCCTGTTGTGATGGTTTGCACCAAGGATGGTGGATACATGGTTGGTTTTGGATCTGCGCAATCCTGCTGGGTGATGCAATTTGCGAAGTGATCGAAATCAATCCCGGAGCCAAAATCCACTTTCACCATTTTATATTTGCCCAAAATGGCTGTTGGCGCCCAATAATAGCCAAACCAGCCCTGACTGCGCTCATAGGCTTTTGCAATAGAACCGGACAGGCCAGCCCCTGAACCCGGATCCACATAATCAAAGCCTGCTTTTTCAAACTTCATGGCCTTGGAAAGATTGCCGGTGGAAATCTGGCAATTCCAGCCAGCCGGACAGCCATAAAACGCAGAGCGGTCTGGGTCTTCTGGGTGTTTGAACAATTTGGCATTGGCCAGAACGCCCTCGATGGTGGCCAGAGACGGGTCTTGTTCGACCATATATTCCGGCACCCAGAAGCCTTCTTCCCCGCCATCGGACAAAGATTTGCCTGCAATGGCCAGACGCCCTTCCGAGACACCTTTTTCAATGGCTTCCTTCATGGAATTGGACCAGAATTCCGGTGCAATGTCAGGCTCGCCTTTTTCCATCATGGAGGCGCCGGTTGGCTGGGTATCTCCGGGGACAAGCTCTGCATCGCAGCCATATCCATGTTCCAGAATGAATCGATCAAGGTTGGCGATCAGCGAGGCTGATTTCCAGTTCATATCTGCAATGGTGACTTTACCACACTCGCTCGCATGGGCATTGACAGCAGCGCCAGACAACATCAGCGCAGCAACCAAAATCCGTTTCATAAGGTGTCCTCCCGGGATAATTTCCTAAAGCCATATTGGATGGCACAAACATGAGCAATAAAACGCCTGACTTTGTCATTTCTTTGACAGTTATTGCAGCATATCCAAAAGTCTCATTTAAACCTTTGCGATTCAATCGTAACAATTTCCGACAAAATTCGTCAATCTTTGCTTCTTCAATAAGTGAATAATTGCTTTCACGCCTTATCTTTTTAAAATTTATACATAGATAATACAGTATATATCTATTTGAAAATCCATAATAAACACATTTAATGACTTAATTTAACTTCAAAATTATCAATTTATATTTGTTTTTGATATTTGTAAATTGTGCCAAGCATCGCAGATAGAGCCTTTTGCGCCCCTATCCATCAGGTTCTCACAAGTGTTCGCGTTCTGGATACTGCGATTTCGAAAAGACGCGATAGGCGCACTAAAAGACTGTGGATTGCTTGCCCTGACAGGGCCAGTTTGCCTGTTGATTTTGAAATATCAGTGGATATACGGCGTCTTAATGACGCACTGAGCGCGTCAAAATCTGGCTTGTTACCAAAGACTTGGCTTCTTTTGGCAGAAAAGGCGCGTGATGATTTATTCGCCTTCACCGAATAAATCATCAATGAGGAGTGTGATCGCATTCAAGGTTTCTTGCGCCTGTTCGCCGCTTGTTTCCACCTCAATGCAGCAGCCTGGTGCGGCGGCCAGCATCATCAGACCCATAATAGAGGTTCCACAGACGGTCTGACCATCTTTGGATACCGACACTTTTGCATCAAATCCTTCGACCAATTGTACAAATTTGGCTGATGCGCGCGCATGTAAGCCGCGCTTGTTTTTGATTGTCAAGGTGTCTTTAAAAGCAGTCACGATTGTCTCTTATTATTTTCAGTCATGGTGTGGGACCACCCTTTTTCAAAGCCAGCCAACAACCGGTCTCTACGGGCAGTGGTCTTATTTATGACGCTCCAGACAGCAACTGGCTTGCAATATTGATATATTTTCGCCCCGCTTCGCGGGCATCAATCACCGCCTCAGCCATAGGCTTGGTATTGCGCAAGCCTGCCAGTTTGATCAGCATCGGCAAATTGACCCCTGCAATCACCTCGACCTTTTCCTCATCCATCACCGAAATGGCCATATTGGATGGCGTGCCACCGAACATATCCGTTAGCAGAACCACGCCTGATCCGTCATTCACAGATTCCACGGCATCCAGAATATCCTGACGGCGCTGTTCCATGTCATCATCGGGACCAATGCAAATGGTTTCAATCTGGTCTTGCGGTCCAACGACATGTTCCAAAGCAGCGCGAAATTCCTCGGCCAATCTGCCGTGGGTCACGAGTACGAGGCCAATCATGCGGCGTCTTGACTCCCTTGATGCGAAAATGAACTGCTGCCTTATGCGCAAACAGTTTTTGCTATCATGACGCTTCAGCGCCCGAACGCAAGTCAAAAGTCGTTTAAGAGCCTGATTTAAAAGTCCTGAGCCAGCCCTCTCTCCTTCCAGGCCGCCCATGAGGGTGTCATGACGGGTGGTCTGAAAAGGAGAAGAGTGCTGGAGATGTGGCCTAAAAGGCTCAGACAGAGACTTTTAAATCGGGCACTCAGTCGCAAAAGAGCTCAAGAATGCAGTGTGGATAGCGTGGCAAAAATCATATCTGCCGCCCTCACACAATCCTGTCGGGGCACACTTAGTCTTGGCAGGCTGGCAGTGAGCAAAGCGATCTGCTGCTCTTGAGGCTCCGGGTATCTGACAATTTCGCCCGGCTTTTGCAGATCCACCACAAGATGCACACGCACCAGACTTTCGCATGGCTCATTTTTATCGATTTGGCAAATACCCACACCTCGCACCTCTTGCTTGGCAAAGGTGGCCTTGGGGGCTTGCGCCAAAATGAAATCAGGGCTGGCTTTGGGTGCCAAGAGATGCACATAATCATCGCTGACCAAAGCAGAGAATAGGCCTCTTTGCTGACATTGCGCGCTCATATAACGCCGCAAAAAAGACTTGCCACTTCCTGACTGTCCGCGCACCAAGACCCCTTGTCTGCCGATCAACAGGCAAGCAGCATGGTCCAGCTTATGGGCCAAGATGGTGCTGGCACTCACATCAAGAAAGGTCATGTGCGCCCCGCATTCTGATCTTGGCTCTGACAAGCCCGCAAGCGCACACTGAACCGCGCGCCCAATATGGTTGCAATGCCTGTATCATCGGCCTCGCCCAGCCGATTGGAGGCGACGATCCGGCCCTGATAGGCCTCGATGATCTGTTTTGAGATGGACAGGCCAAGACCGGAATTTTGGCCAAAGGCCTCTTCTGGTGGGCGATCTGTATAGAAGCGCTCAAAGACCCGGTTGACATCTTCTGCCTGAATGCCGGGCCCATCATCATCGATGGTTACTTCAACCCAAGAGCGTTTGCGCGTCACGCTGACGCGTACCTCGCCGCCTTTTGTTGTGAATGAGCGGGCATTATCGATCAAATTCACAAAGACCTGCCCCAGTCGACTGTCATTGCCCAACACAGAGAAGCCCTTATTCTTCTCATCCAAACATGTCAGGGAAACCGATATATCGGATTTGACACCGATTTCATCCTGTATGGTGACAATTGTCTCCAGCAAGGCCCTGAGATTGATTTCTTCTGATTCCAGACGTGCCAGTTCTGCATCCAAACGCGAAGCATCTGAAATATCCGAAATCAGGCGGTCCAGTCGGCGCACATCGTGCAAAATGATATCGACCAATCTTTGTCGCGATTGATCATTTTTGGCCAATGGCAGGGTTTCCACGGCAGAGCGCAAAGAAGTCAGCGGGTTTTTCAATTCATGAGAGACATCAGCGGCAAAGGCTTCAATGGCATCCATGCGCTGATAGAGCGTATCTGTCATCTCACGCAAAGATTGCGAGAGCACACCAATTTCGTCTTTGCGATCCGAAAAATCCGGGATTTGCTCGCGGGCCTTGACCCCGCGTCGCACCCGCTGGGCGGCCTCTGACAAGCGCCGCACTGGCCCTGCAATGGTGCCCGCCAACAGCACTGACAGGGTGCCGGTGACCAAGGCTGCAATGAAAAAGAGCCGCACAATGCCCCAGCGTTCGGCTTGGACAATTTCGTCAATTTCCCCATCGCGGGTGGATAACAACAAAGCACCCGCAATCACCCGCGAACGCTGAATGGGCACAGCAACCGAAACAATCAGCTTTCCCCGGTCATTGACGCGCACCACAGAGCCGGGCGATCCATCCAAGGCCAGCACCACTTCTGGATAGCCACGCCCGTCGCCGCTACCCAATTCCTGATAGATGGGCAAATCGCCACGGCGCATCCATAACAAAATGCGCTGCCAGATTTGCTGCCACCATCTGGTTTCCAGAATTGACGCATCCTCTTGCTGATCGGGAGAGGGCAAGGCAAAGCGCAAAATGCCCTGACTGTGCAAACGCCGGGAATCGATGACCAGATTGCCTTCCAGATCATAGATGCGGGCGCGGGTATCGGTTGGGGATATGGCGGCTTGCAAAATCGGGGCGGCGCGTTCGGGGTCAATGGGAAAGTCAAAAAAGCCAAATGTATCTTCGCTCGGTGTGAAACTCTCCCCTGCCTGCAATTCCAGCAAACGGTCGGGATTGATGGTAATGGCATCGGCATCTGCTGCCGCAGAGGCTGCGACAGCCCCTGCAATAATTTTGCCCTGTGTGAGCAAGGATGTCACACGGGCATCAATCAGCCCTGCCCGGAACTGGTTGAGATAGAGGATTCCAATTACCAGAACCGCAAGCGCGGCCAGATTGAGCAAGACAATCCGTCGGGTGAGCGAGGAAAAAGCTGTCATTTCAACCAGACGAGACAGACGAATACGCAAGCGCAACCACCAGGCTTTGCGAGCACTCATCCCGCTATCTGCCTGACTGTTGGCGCTTTGCTGATCTTGTGCGTCCATCTCACCTTTTGCCACTCTGGCGTCCCTTATCCGAAAAATCTCAATGCCTGCGGCACCTTTTTGAACAAGAAACCCCTATGCCTGCTCACGGAAGCGATAGCCCACACCATATAAAGTCTCAATCATATCAAAGCTGTTGTCCACGGCCTTGAATTTTTTCCGCAAGCGTTTGATATGGCTGTCAATGGTGCGATCATCGACATAGACCTGATCTTCATAGGCGGCATCCATCAGGGCATTGCGGCTTTTGACCACGCCGGGGCGTTGGGCCAGTGAAAAGAGGATAAGAAATTCGGTTACCGTCAGGGTAACAGGCTTGCCTTCCCAGCTGCATGCATGGCGCTCCTGATCCATCGACAATTTGCCTCGCTCCAACAGATCGGATTTTGGCGTCTCGCTGTCGGGTCGTGCCGCAGCTTCACGGGCCTGCGCACGGCGCAACACCGCTTTGACACGCTCAACAAGCAAACGTTGGGAAAATGGTTTGTGAATGAAATCATCTGCCCCCATTTTCAAACCAAACAATTCGTCAATTTCATCATCCTTGGATGTCAGAAAAATGACCGGTATATCTGTTTGCTGGCGCAAGCGGCGCAGCAATTCCATGCCATCCATACGCGGCATTTTGATATCGAGAATTGCCAGATCGGGTGGCGCATGTAAAAGACCATCCAGACCAGAGGCTCCGTCTGTATAGGTATCGACCTTGTAGCCTTCCGCCTCCAGAGCGATGGAGACCGAGGTCAGGATGTTGCGATCGTCATCGACCAAAGCAATCGTTGCCATGCGACTTCCTTTCTTGCGCGCTTTGCGTGCGCTTTTTCCAGTCTGTGCAGTCTTTGTCACAAACTGTCCTGCTCTTCTTATATAGAGATGTTTCTTTGGCAGGTAAGCTCAGAAAGTCGCAAAATTGTGGCAAGCGCTGCTCTTGCGTGTAAAATCACCCCCGCATCCCCATTTCATGCCATCTCCTTGGCTTTACTTTCCCTTAGGTCAGGCGAACTGCTTGCGCTTTTTCACAGTTTGATGGAAGCCTGTGCACTATTCAACCAAAGGATAGAAAATGGGCAAAAAGTTAGCTGTAAAATTTCATCAAGTTGTTATATGAGAAAGCCGTTGGCTGATGTTTGGGCTTTTTGTTCTTTAAGCATGATGGGCTTGATACCAAGCCTATCCTTGTTTTTGGCGTATAAAAAGCCTAGGGTCGCCAACAGCTGGAAGACGATAAAAAACCAAAGGTCTTCCACAAGGGGTTTAGAGTAGAAGCGGGTTCATCCGCCGGACCATATAAACTTCCGCAGCTTTTTTTGCGGATCCCGGATTGAGGATTGCCGATGAATGGCAATCTAAAAACGGGCTGGCCAAGTGGTCAGATTGTCACAATTATATATGGGATATGACATCCTGGGTCATGTCCCGTTATGAGTGTCTCAAGGGGCTTGAAAAAGTGAAACAATTCGGCACGTGGAACGAAACCCACGGAGCAGATCAATCTGGTTTGCGTAACCTCGACAGCGTCTACTGGAATCTCCGTGAACCACAGCTTTATGAAGAAGCGTTGAACCGCGAAGAAGGACAATTGGTTGCTGGCGGTGCGCTAGCCGTGGATACCGGCAAACATACCGGTCGTTCACCCAAGGACAAATTTGTTGTTCGCGATGCAATCAGCGAAAATGCTTGCTGGTGGGACAATAACAAACCATTGGATCCAGCCAAATTTGATATTCTGTATGAAGACTTTATGGCCCATGCAGAAGGCAAACAATTGTTTGCACAAGATCTGTATGGTGGCGCAGATGAAACCTATCGCCTGCCGACCCGAGTCTTTACAGAATTTGCCTGGCATTCCCATTTCATTCGCAATCTGATGATCCGCCCAGCTTTGGAAGAGCTTGCCTCTTTTGTTCCTGACTGGACCATTATTGACTTGCCAAGCTTTACCGCCGATCCAGAGCGTCATGGTTGCCGTACCGAAACCGTTATTGCTGTAAATTTCACCAAAAAGATGGTTCTAATTGGTGGCACATCTTATGCTGGCGAAATGAAGAAGTCTGTCTTCTCCATTCTCAACTTCCTGTTGCCGCCGCAAGGTGTGATGCCAATGCATTGCTCTGCCAATGTGGGCGATGAAGGCGATTCTGCCATCTTCTTTGGCTTGTCCGGCACAGGCAAAACCACTCTGTCTGCGGATCCAAGCCGCACCCTGATTGGTGATGACGAGCATGGTTGGGGCGCTGATGGCCTGTTCAATTTTGAAGGCGGGTGCTATGCAAAAACCATTCGCTTGTCAAAAGAGGCAGAGCCTGAAATCTTCTCTACCACCGAGCGCTTTGGCACCATTTTGGAAAATGTTGTGCTGGATCCTGTCAGCCGCATTCCTGATTTTGACGATGGCTCAAAAACAGAGAATACGCGCTGCGCCTATCCGATCCATTTCATTCCAAATGCTTCTGATACCGGTTTGGCACCCCATCCAAAGAATATCATCATGCTGACCGCTGATGCCTTTGGCGTGTTGCCTCCCATTGCGCATATGACACCTGAACAGGCCATGTATCATTTCCTGTCCGGTTATACCGCGAAAGTGGCTGGCACCGAGAAAGGTGTTACCGAGCCGGAAGCGACCTTCTCCACCTGTTTTGGTGCACCTTTCATGCCGCGGCATCCGTCAGAATATGGCAATTTGCTGCGTGAGCTGATGAAAGAGCATGAAGTGAATTGCTGGCTGGTCAATACCGGCTGGACTGGTGGCGCTTATGGCACAGGTCATCGTATGCCGATTAAGGCAACCCGTGCCCTGCTTTCTGCCGCTCTTGATGGCTCGCTTAAAGGCATGGAATTCCGCAAGGATGAAATTTTCGGCGTGGATGTTCCCGTCTCTGTGCCTGGTGTTGATGATGCTCTTCTCGCCCCACGCGAGACATGGGCAGACAAAGCCGCTTATGATATACAGGCGGCCAAATTGGCTGGCATGTTTGTCGAGAATTTCAAAATCTTTCAAGCCCATGTTGATGACAGCGTGAAAGCTGCTGCTCCAAAGGCTTTGGTTGACGCATAAAAGCGCGCATTGCTGATCATTTAAAGCCCCGTCAGAATCCTGACTGGGCTTATACATTAAGGGCAGGTTCATTTGTTATGATGAGCCTGCCTCTTTTGTATCCGGGTGCCTGCAACATCCTGATACAGGTGCTTGAAGTGGTTGGGCCCTAGCGGGCATGAACTCTCGTTCGTAAAAAAGCAAAACCCTTATCGCACCAAGAGGCTTGGTCGAACCGTTGATTTTGACACCATAAACAGCAAAAAGGTGAGTTTTGCCCTAATCACACATGTTGGCCACCATTGATGTGAATTTCCGAGCCTGAAACATAGGAAGACTGATCAGAACAAAGGAAATAAATGGTGTCTGCCACCTCTGACGTCAGCCCCAAACGACGCAAAGGAATGGTCTCGACAATTTTTTCGGTGCCGGGCGAGAGAATGGACGTATCAATCTCCCCCGGTGCAATGGCATTGACACGAATATTATGAGGGCCAAAATCCGCCGCCATCTCTCGTGTCAGCGACGCAAGAGCCGCTTTGGAGGTTGCATAAGCAGTACCGGCAAAGGGATGCACACGCATACCTGCAATGGATGTGACATTGACCACAGACCCTTGTGCTGTTTTCAGCTCGTCAAACAGACCGCGAGCCAGCATGATTGGCGCAAAGAAATTAACCTGAAACACCTGACGCCACAAATGCATCGGCGTTTCCAGACTGTCCAGCCTTTGCCCTTCACCATTTTTGGGGCTGATGGCAGCATTATTCACCAAGGCATGAAGCCGCCCGCCATCTGCCTTTAACCGATCCTTTATTTCCCCAACAGCGACCCCCAGATTATCGGGATCGGACAAATCAATCTGGATATGGTCTTCAGGGCCCATCGGCCAGGGGCATTTGGTCGAAAAGGGCTGGCGCGAGCAGGAAATAACGCGCCACCCTGCCTGAGAGAAGCGTTTGACGGTCGCATGGCCAATGCCACGACTGGCTCCTGTTAAAACCAGGGTTTTGCGTTCTGTATCTGACATACTGCATATCCTTTCCCCTTATAGATAGGATGATGCCGGTTCGGTTGCGAGTAGAAAATGCCATAAAGCCAAGATTTCTTCTTTTGTCACAAAACAAAAGCGCTTGCATAAACAAAAACTTGATTTTAAAAGACAACATTGCTTTTTTCTAAGAGCCTGATTGAAAAGTCCTGAGCCAAGCCTCTCCCTCTCCCAAACCGCCCATGAGGGTACCATGACGGGTGGTATGAAAAGGGGGAGAGGGTTGGATATGCCGCCTAAAAGTCTCTGGCAGAGACTTTTAAATTGGGCACTAAGCAAAAACCCGGATAGACTTTGATCTTGAACAAGGTTTGGACCATCAATCTTCTATATGCCTTGGGCGCAATCAGATCTTGAAACAGAATCAAGAGCCATAAAAGCTGGGACCAATATGATCATCTGCCATTGCAATCATATCACTGACCATGAAATCCGTGAGATCGCGAACAAACTGGCGGCTGAAAATCCCGGACACCCTTTGCGCTCCAATCAGATCTATCGTGGCAGAGGCTGCAAGGCCAAATGTGGCTGTTGTCGTCCGATGATCGAAGCCATTTTGCTGGATATGGGCCATGAGGTGAGTATTGCAAGGCGCGAGGATCTGGATCGCTTGCGTCAACGCCGCTTCACAAGTGCGCCAAATGATTGTCCGGGTTTTTCATAAAAATTCAAAATGTGACATCCACGTTCTCCACATCCTGTCTGTCTTGCCTTTTGCCAAAAGACCGGACTTTGCGGTCATGTGGGCCCCGGCTATTACGTATTTTTTCCTAAATCCATTGACCTTTAATTAGAATGGTTCTAATTTAGAGTCATTCTAATTTAAAATTCTGAGCTGCAAAAGCTGGACCAACAGGATTTCCCAAAAGACAGAGCAAAGAGGACCGTCATGAAGGGTAATGCAACCGTAATCGAATTTTTGAACAAGGCGCTGCGCCATGAATTGACCGCGGTAAACCAATATTGGCTTCATTATCGCCTGCTGGACGATTGGGGTTACACCAAAATGTCCGCCAAGTGGCGCGAGGAATCCATCGAAGAGATGCAACATGCGGACAAGCTGATTGAGCGCATTCTGTTTTTGGAAGGCCATCCAAATCTGCAACAGCTTGACCCGCTGATGATTGGCCAGTCTATTGAGGAAATCCTCAACAGTGACCTGAAAGCTGAGATTTCTGCGCGTGAGCTTTATATGGAAGCCCGCAAAGCCTGTAATGATGCTGGCGATTTCATGTCCATGAAACTGTTTGAAGACCTGATTGGCGATGAAGAAGGTCATATCGACTTCCTCGAAACTCAGCTCAATCTTCTCTCCGAGCTGGGCAAAGAAAAATATGCCCAATTGCAGGCAGAAGATGCAGGCGCTGGCGAATAAGCGCCCTCGTAATAGAAGAAAAAAACCCGCATTGATAACGATGCGGGTTTTTTTATGCCTAATACCAACGGCATAAAATGGATCTTTTATTGCCATGACATAAAAGATTATCTGTAAGGGCCATCTTCAAAGGAATGTGAATTGACCACTCTATTGCAATGATGGAACAAGAAAAGACACACGCGATTTGTCAAAAGATAAAGGCCAACAGATAAAGGCCAGAAGATAAAGGATAGTCAATGGTTGCTTCTTCAAAGACATTCAGTGCATCCAAACCGAGATCCCCAGTTTTGGACCGGCGTCAGATGTTGGCCACATTGTCGGGTCTGACAGTCAGTGCTTTTCTGATGGTGACAAGCTCTGCTGTCTTGGCCGATGGCCATGCAGAGCTGACCTCTGCCAAAGATTGGGCCAAAGTCACAAAAGCGGCAAAAGGCCAGACTGTCTATTGGCACGCATGGGGCGGCGGTGACCGTATCAACGACTATATCGCCTGGATTGGCAAACAGGTACAAGACCAATATGGCGTCACCCTCAAACATGTCAAAGTCAGCGATACTGCGAATGTGGTCTCTCAGGTCATTGCAGAAAAAGCCGCCGGCAAAGACACAGGCGGCTCGGTTGATCTGGTCTGGATCAATGGCGAAAACTTTGCCTCTATGAAGCAAAAAGGCCTTTTAATGCCAAAGTCTTGGGCACCGGATCTGCCCAATTATCAATATGCGGACATCAAGGGCAAACCGACATTGACCACAGATTTTACTGTGCCAACAGAGGGTCTGGAAAGTCCATGGGGCATGGCCCAGCTCTCATTCTATTATGACAGCGCCGTGACCAAGGATTTGCCAAAATCAGCCGCTGAGCTGCTGGATTGGGCAAAGAAAAATCCGGGCCGCTTCGCCTATCCCAAACCGCCCGATTTCATTGGCTCAACATTTTTGAAACAAATCGCGCTGGAAGTGGCCCCCAATGCTTCTGACTTGTCCAAACCTGTGAGCGAAGAAAGCTATAAACCGGTCGCAGACAAATTGTTTGCCTATCTGGATGAATTGAACCCGCTTTTATGGCGCAAGGGCAAGGCTTTCCCAAAAAATGTCACAAGCCTGAAAACCATGCTGGCCGATAGCGAAATCGAAATTGCTTTCACCTTCAATCCCGGCGCGGCTTCCTCTGCTATTGCCAACAATGAATTGCCAGACAGCGTGCGCTCTTTCGTCTTTGACAAAGGCACCATCGGCAACAGCCATTTTGTTGCCATTCCTTACAATGCCAAGGCCAAGGCCGGGGCATTTGTGGTTGCCAATTTCCTGATGTCACCACAGGCTCAAGCCCGCAAGCAGGACCCCAATGTCTGGGGCGATCCAACCATTCTCGATCTGGCCAGCCTCAACGCCAAAGACAAGGCCTTGTTTGATGCATTGGATCTGGGAGTTGCCACCTTAAAGCCGGAAGACTTTGGTCAGGCTTTGCCAGAGCCTCATGCAAGCTGGATGGAACGCATCGAAAAAGACTGGACCAAGCGATACGGCGTTCAGTAAATCTATGTGATAAAAGGATGCCCTGCTAAGAATCGAAAAAAGCCCAAAAGCAGGGCATCCAGCAAGCTCCCAAAACCAAAGCATTCCTTTGGGGACAGGGCGACCGGAAGGTCTGAAAAGGATCAAGACAAACGTGCTGCATTTCGCCCCCATTCTTGCAATCGCCCTGATGCTTGGGCCGATTCTGTTCGGGCTTGCAGGATCCCTTGCCCCTGCCTTTGGCTATCTGCCAGCTTTGGGCGGACAGGATGTCACGCTTGAGCATTTTAATAGATTGGTGCAAATACCGGGCCTGACACAATCCATCTGGTTAAGCCTGTCATCAGGCCTGATCACCACCCTTTTATCCCTGATCTTGGTGGTGATGCTGATCAGCGCATGGAGCGGCACGCGCTTCTTTGCCATGGTTCAGGTGCTGATTTCGCCGCTTCTATCCATTCCTCATGCCGCAACCGCTTTCGGTTTGGCCTTTTTGCTGGCCCCCTCAGGCTGGCTGGTGCGCTTTGTCTCGCCCAATCTTTCCGGCTGGACCCGTCCGCCCGATTGGCTGTTTCCCAACGATCCCCAGGGCCTTGCTCTGATTGCAGGCCTTGCCACAAAGGAATTGCCATTTCTGCTGCTGGTCACATTGGCTGCGTTGCCGCAAGTCGATGCCTTGCGTAATGCGCGTGTGGCCCAAACGCTTGGCTATGGTCCTATGGCCAGTTGGATATTTGCGGTCTGGCCTCGGCTCTATCGGCAAATACGCTTGCCCATTTTTGCGGTGATTGCCTATGCTTCATCTGTGGTCGATGTTGCGTTGATTTTAGGCCCGACAAATCCGCCCACTCTTGCGGTCCAGCTTGTGCGCTGGATGTCAGATCCCGATTTGCAATTGCGTTTTCTGGCCTCTGCTGGAGCCATGCTGCAATTATGCGTCACGCTCTGCGCTCTTGGCCTTTGGTGGCTGGGAGAAAAACTCGTCACTTTTGTCTTTACACTCTCTATTGGATCCGGCAGACGGTTCAAAAAGGATATCCTCTGGCGTTGGATATCCGCAGGGTTGGTCCTTGCCGTCATTTTATCCCTTCTTTTGGGCTTGATTGGCCTGCTTGTCTGGTCTTTCGCCGGATTTTGGCGCTTTCCAGAAAGCCTGCCACAGACCTTCACCCTCAAAAGCTGGATCAAACAAATGCCGATGCTGGCAGAACCTTTGCTCAATTCCATTGGCATTGGTCTGCTGGCGGCGCTAATTGCCCTTGTCATCACCACATTATGTCTGGAGCAGGAAACAAGAGCGGGCCATAAAGCGGGACGGGGGGCATTAACCCTTCTTTATATCCCCCTGATCATTCCGCAAGTGGCCTTTCTCTTTGGGTTGCAATTGCTGTTTCTCTTGCTGGGTTGGGAACATTCAGCCTTTGGGCTGTTGCTCGCCCATCTTGTCTTTGTCTTGCCCTATGTCTTTTTATCACTGGGTGATCCATGGCGGCATTTTGATCCCCGCTATGGGCAAGTCGCGGCAAGCCTTGGGGGCACCCCATGGGCCTTTTTCTTTCATATAAGGCTGCCATTGCTGTTGCGCCCCATCATGACAGCCGCCGCTGTTGGCTTTGCCGTCTCGATTGGGCAATATCTCGCAACCATCCTTATCGGTGGCGGACGTTGGGAGACCATCACAACCGAAGCCGTGGCCCTGTCATCCGGGGGCAATCGCCGGATCATTGGTATCTATGCCATCATGCAAATGCTGTTACCATTTTTAGGCTTTGCTCTTGCTTTGGCTCTGCCAGCCTTTCTTCACAGTCACAGACGTGACATGCGCCCGAACACGCATTAGACTTTCATCCGATCATGCATGAGAAAGACAGTGATGAGCATCACATATTCCAATAATAGGCAGTCTTCAGTGCCACAGACAAAAAAGACGGATGCCCTCATGCAAAAAGAAAGCCTCTCCGCTTGCGGGCTTTTTCTCGATCACATTACAGTCTCACTGGCAGAAAAGCAGCTTTTGTCTGTTTCTCTCACAATCAATCCCGGAGAGATTGCCACCGTCATGGGCCCATCAGGGTCTGGCAAATCCACATTGCTGGCCTATATCGGTGGCTTTCTGGCACCAGAATTTACAGCCACAGGCCAAGTGCGTCTAGGTGGTGAGGATATATGCATTCGGCCAGCTCATGAGCGCAAAATCGGCATTCTCTTTCAGGACCCTTTGCTCTTTCCCCATCTATCCGTTGGGCAGAATTTGCTCTTTGGACTGGACAAGGACATTAAAGGCAAACAGAGGCGAAAAGAACGTGTTTGTGATGCCTTGCAGGATATCAATCTGGGTGACTTTTTTGACCGCGACCCCGCGACCTTGTCCGGCGGACAAAAAGCACGGGTGGCACTGGCGCGAATTCTATTATCCCAGCCAAAAGCCCTGTTGCTGGATGAGCCTTTTTCAAAACTGGATGCCTCCTTGCGCGCTCAAATGCGCAAATGGGTGTTTGACAAGGCAAAGGCGCACAGCATTCCCATCCTTCTGGTCACCCATGATCAGGACGATGCCAAAGCCGCCAATGGACCGCTCATTGATCTGGGCCAACAGGACCAAATGCCTGATTTAAAAGTCTCAGACAGAGACTTTTAAATCGGGCTCTAAGAAAGCCGCTTGACAGAGGAAAACCCCAAGGGTAGGCCCGCATATGGCCGAAATAAACTTACCAAACCTGCCGATTCTTGAAGCCTTGCCAGCCTTGAAAGCTGCTTTGAGCAAGAATAACAAAGCGGTGCTGATTGCCCCGCCCGGCGCGGGCAAAACCACCTGTGTGCCTCTCTCCTTGCTCTCCCAGCCATGGCGAGAAAGTGAGGATGGCAAGATTATCATGTTAGAGCCACGCAGACTGGCCGCCAAGGCCTCTGCCCGCCGCATGGCGATGATGCTGAGAGAAAAGACAGGCGAGCGGGTCGGTTATCGCGTGCGTATGGAAAGCCGGATTTCCAGCAAAACCCGCATTGAAGTGGTGACAGAGGGCGTCTTTGCCCGCATGATTTTGGAGGATCCATCGCTACAAGGCATTGCGGCTGTTCTGTTTGATGAATTCCACGAGCGCAATCTGGATGGCGATAAAAGCCTTGCCTTTGCACTGGATGCCCAAGCAGCCTTGCGCGAAGATCTGCGCATTCTGGTGATGTCAGCAACATTGGATGGCGGCAGGGTCTCTGGGATTTTGGATGATGCCCCGATTATTGAATCACTGGGGCGCACATTTCCGGTAGAGGCACTATATCGCCCCCGAAAGCCGCGAGACAGATTGGAAGAGGCAATATGCACCACAGTGCAGGAGGCCTTGAGGGATCAGACCGGCTCCATTTTGGTTTTTCTGCCCGGACAGGCAGAGATTATGCGTGTTGCCGATCGTCTGAAAGGCAAAGTACCAAAAGATTGCCTGATTGCGCCTCTCTTTGGTGCCATGGATGGTCGTGATCAGGACCACGCGATCCAGCCAGCCCCAAAAGAACAGCGCAAGATCGTGCTGGCCACATCCATTGCAGAAACCTCCCTGACCATTGAAGGGGTGCGGATCATCATTGACAGTGGTCTGGTGCGTCGCCCCCATTTTGAGCCGGGCCTTGGCCTGTCACGGCTGGAAACCGTGCGCGTTTCGCGCGCCAGTGCCGAGCAACGTCAGGGCCGGGCCGGGCGCACCGAGCCGGGTCTCTGTTATCGCCTGTGGGACAAAGGACAAATGGCGGCCTTACCAGCATTTGAACCACCGGAAATCCTGCAAACGGATCTCTCGCGCCTTGTTCTCGATCTGGCTTTATGGGGAGAGCGGGACCCAGAACACTTGCAATGGCTGGACAGACCACCAAAAGCAGGATGGCAAGAAGCGGTCAAATTGCTCAAATCCCTTAAGGCTCTTGATCATGATGGGGGCTTGACAGCGCATGGGAAACAAATGGCAGGCTTGCCCGTGCCGCCGCGTTTGGCCCATATGATCGTAAAGGCAGCAGAGCAGGGGCAGGAACCGCTGGCCTGCCTGATTGCGGCTTTGCTGAGCGAAGGCGGACGCCTGCGTCACAATGATCTGCGGCGCCTGTTGCAGGATCTTAAAGCCAATCGTCTGAACAATGCCAAACAGATCAAGGCTCTTGCCAAACGTTGGCAGACAAGCAAAACAGACGATCCCATCCGCATCGAAGAGGCCGGGCGCATTCTCTCTCTTGCCTATCCCGACCGCATCGCCGTGCGGCGTGGGGCAAAAGGCGGCTATTTGTTGGCATCAGGGCGGGGCGGTATGCTGGGAGAGGATGACCCGCTCAATGCCAGCCAATTTCTCGTGGTGGCGGATTTGCAAGGCGCTGCCAGCAAAGCCCGCATCACGTTGGCAGCAAGCATCACCCGCATTGAGATTGACGCAGAGCTTGGCCATCTGTTTGAAGAGCGCGAAAAGGTCGAATTTGACAAACAATCCGGCAGCATTCGTGCGCGTCAGCAAGTCTGTCTTGGCAATGTCGTGCTGGAAGAGCAAAAGCTGAAACATCCCTCACCAGAGGCAATACAAGCAGCCCTGATAGAGGCCATCCGCAAAAAAGGTCTCAAAGCCCTTCCTTTTTCCAAAGATCTGGAGCGTTGGCGCGGGCGCATACAATTCATTGCAGAGCATGAGCAAGGCTGGCCAGATTTCTCCGATAACGCCTTGCTCGAACAGCTGGACCAGTGGCTCGGCCCCTTCCTTGCGGGCAAAATGGCGCTTGACGAACTTTCATCCCAGGATCTGGGCAATGCCTTGCAGGCGCAAATTCCCTATGAGCGTCTGGCCGCTCTGGATGATCTTTTGCCAAGCCATATCATTGTGCCAACCGGCTCTAAAATTCCCATTGATTATGGCGTGGAAAATGGCCCGGCCCTTGCGGTGCGAGTGCAGGAATTGTTTGGTCTGGATGAACATCCCACCATCATGGGCGGGCAAATTCCCCTGCTTTTGCATTTGCTCTCACCAGCCCATCGTCCAATTCAATTGACCCGGGATTTACCCACATTTTGGCGAGGATCATGGAAAGAGGTCAAAGCAGATATGAAGGGTCAATATCCCAAACATGTCTGGCCCGATGACCCGCTGACAACGAAGGCAACCCGCCACACCAAGGCCAAATCATGAAGGTGCAGGACAAAAGCCTGAGATGAGCAACTGAATGGGTTATCAACTGAAAAAGAGTCGCAGGGGCGTTTGAACGCTCTGAAAAAGGAAAAGAGCAAAAGGCTGGATTTATGCGGTTTTTCAAAGAAAATGTTATGTATATGGCACCAAAATGTGCGAAAAAAATTATCAAAATGCGGGCAACTACGGATAGGGCAGGATGTTTGCCGCCTTCGCTTTGCAAAAAAGAACAAAAATCGGATCTGTCTGGTGGAAATCAAAGATTCTGGCTGCAAAGCGCGTTAGACCATGCAAGACTAAGGTAGAAGGCTGAGACTGTGTTTTGAACAAATCAATGCGTTCAGGGCTGGGTTTTGGCATCAGAAATGATGACAGTCTGAAATTATAATATGAAAAAAGGGGATGCCTATGTTGCGTCAATTTTTCGGTGCTGCTGCACTTGCAACCATGATGGTTGCCGTGCCCTCGCTCGCTGCGGAAATCAAACCTGCTGTGGTCTATGACCTGGGCGGCAAGAATGATCAGTCATTCAACCAGTCTGCTTATTCAGGTGCTGAGAAATATAAACAGGACAACGGCACTGCCTATAAGGATTTTGAGCTGCAAAATGATACCCAGCGCGAGCAGGCCATGCGCCGCTTTGCCAAAAAGGGTCACAATCCGATTGTTGTCATCGGCTTCTCCCAGGCTGAAGCGCTGAAAAAAGTCGCACCGGAATTCCCGGATACCAAATTTGTCATCATCGATATGGTCGTCGATCTGCCAAATGTACGCTCTGTGGTTTTCAAAGAGCATGAAGGCTCTTATCTGGTTGGCCTGTTGGCAGCAAAAGCCGCCAAATCCGAGAAAGTCGGCTTTGTTGGCGGTATGGACATTCCACTCATCCGTGCTTTTGCCTGTGGCTACAAGCAGGGCGCCAAAGCGGCCAATGCCAATGTTGAAATTTTCGAAAATATGACCGGCACAACCGGCGCGGCATGGAATGACCCTGTTAAGGGCGGCGAGCTGGCAAAATCCCAGATCGATCGTGGCGCAGATGTTGTCTATCACGCAGCGGGCGGCACTGGTGCTGGCGTTTTGCAGGCAGCAGCTGATGCCGGTAAATTGGGCATTGGTGTGGATTCCAACCAAAATGGCATTCATTCCGGCAAGATTCTAACCTCCATGGTCAAGCGCGTGGACGTTGCCGTTTACAAGGCGTTCAAAGACCTGTCCGAAGACAAATGGTCCTCTGGCATCAATGTTCTGGGTCTGGCGGAAGATGGCGTCGCTTGGGCGGATGATGAGCATAACAAGGCGCTGATCTCTGACGACATGCGCACCGCTGTCGAGCAGGCAACAAAAGACATCATTGCCGGCAAAATCATGGTCCACGATTACCGTGCCGATAATACGTGCCCATACTAAAACATCAAAAAGCGCCCCAAAATATTTTGGGGTGCTTTGCTTTTTTAAAAGGCTGGTCTGATCGATAAAAGATGGGCCGTCATCAATGCTTTTGGCAAACCGAAGTTTGGGAGAAGGTCTGGCTGATAAGCCCCGCCCCAGACCGAAACCAAAATTTTGATCCTTTGGCTGCAAGGCCAAAAGGAGTGAAAACAGGTTTAAAAGCCCATCACATCCACAAGGCATCTTTGGATCAAATTCCAACAGATTCCCATAATCTGCAAGCTCACTCCCCTCAGCAAGGAAAGAGCAGAACAAAACAGATCCATGTGGCATAGGGCGTAAAATAGGGAATAAAGCCTTGGATAGCGAGCATAGCGCTTCGGTCGGCTCCCCCGCGCCGAGATCCGGTAAGGAAGAAAAGAGCGATCATCCAGCCATTCAATTGATCGGTATCGAAAAGCGATTTGGTGATGTCTATGCCAATCGCAACATTGATTTAACCGTCAAAAAAGGCTCGATTCACGGCATTATCGGTGAAAATGGTGCGGGTAAATCGACCTTGATGTCCATTCTCTATGGCTTTTATCATGCCGATGGCGGCCAGATTTACGTCAATGGCAAGCTGGAACAGATCAGCGACAGCCAAAAGGCCATTGCGATTGGCATTGGCATGGTTCACCAGCATTTCATGCTGGTGGATAATTTTACGGTTCTGGAAAATATTGTCCTTGGCGTGGAAGGCGGACGCACGCTTGCTGGCGGCATGAACCGCGCCCGCAAGGAATTGCAGCGCCTTGCCGATGAATATGCCCTTGATATTGATCCCGATGCCTTGATTGAAGACCTCCCCGTTGGCTTGCAGCAACGGGTCGAGATCCTCAAGGCGCTCTATCGTGGTGCGGATGTACTCATTCTGGATGAACCAACCGGCGTGCTCACACCCGCAGAAGCCGATCATCTGTTCCGCATTCTCGAACAATTGCGCGATCAGGGAAAAACCATCCTGTTGATCACCCATAAATTGCGCGAAATCATGGCCATCACGGATGAAGTCTCGGTCATGCGCCGTGGCGAAATGGTGGCAAGCGTGCAAACCGCCCAATCTTCGGTGGAGGAATTGGCCGAATTGATGGTGGGCCGCCATGTTTTGCTGCAAGTGGAAAAAGAGGCCGCAACGCCGGGCAAGGAAATTCTGAAAGTCGAAAATCTCACCGTCACCGACAAACGCGGTGTCACGCTGGTAGATGATGTCTCTTTCTCTGTCCGCGCTGGTGAAATTGTCGGCATTGCCGGTGTTTCGGGCAATGGCCAGTCTGAATTGATGGAAGCCATTGCAGGCATGATCAGGGCAAGCTCTGGCAAAGTGCTGCTCAATGGCGAGCCAATCGGCGTCACCCAAAAAGCCGATGCACAGCAATTGCGCCATAAGGGCATGGCCCATGTGCCCGAGGATCGGCACCGCACCGGCCTTGTCACCAAATTCCCAGCCACGGAAAATATGATCCTTGGCTATCAGGATCTGGAGAAATATGGCTCTGGCCTGTTCCTGGATTTGGGCGCAATCCTCAATGAAACCCAAAGCTATATGGACGATTTTGATGTCCGCCCGCCGGACCCCAATTTGAAAGTTGCCAATTTCTCTGGCGGCAATCAGCAAAAGCTGGTGTTGGCACGGGAAATGGAGCGCGATCCTGATATTTTACTGGTTGGTCAACCCACACGCGGCGTCGATATCGGGGCGATTGAATTCATCCATAAGCGTTTGATTCAATTGCGCGATGCAGGAAAAGCCATTCTTCTGGTCTCGGTAGAGCTGGACGAAGTCCGCTCCTTGTCAGACCGCATATTGGTCATGTTTGCCGGTAAAGTTGTGGGCGAGCGCGACAGCGCGGCCAGCGAGGGCGAACTGGGTTTGATGATGGCAGGCATCAATCAACAAGAAGAACAAAAACAAGGAGAGCCCTCATGAGTGCTCCTTTGGCAAAACTCCCCAAATGGGTCGATTATGGCCTCATTCCGCTGCTAAACCTAACGGCCGCTTTGCTGGTTTCCGGTCTTGTGGTGCTGTTGATTGGTGAAAATCCGCTGGAAGCCGTCTATTGGCTGGTGCAAGGCTCCCTTGGATATGGCGAGGGCATCGGCTTCACGCTCTATTACACCACCAATTTCATTTTCACAGGACTTGCTGTGGCGGTTGCGGCCCATGCTGGTCTGTTTAACATTGGTGGGGAAGGGCAGGCATATTTTGCAGGGCTTGGCGTTGCCATGGCCTGTTTGGCTCTTGATCATTATGTGCCATGGTGGCTGACATTCCCCTTTGCCTTGCTCGGTGGCGCGCTCTTTGGGGCTGCTTGGGCAACCATTCCCGCCTATTTGCAAGCAAAGCGCGGCAGCCATATCGTCATCACCACCATTATGTTCAATTTCATTGCCTCTGCGGTGATGGCCTATCTTTTGGTCAATATCCTCAAGCAACCGGGGTCCATGCAACCGGAAAGCCGCACTTTTCTCGAAGGCGGACGCCTGCCTTTCATCCATGAAGTGCTGGAATGGGTGGGCATTAAAATTGAGCACAGCCCCTTGAACCTGTCTTTCCTTGTGGCGCTTGCAGCCTGTATGCTTGTTTGGGCCTTGATCTGGCGTACGCGTCTTGGCTATGCCATCCGCACCATGGGCACCAACCCAAATGCCGCTATTTATGCCGGGATGAATGTCTCCAGACTGACCCTCATCACCATGATGATTTCCGGGGCCCTGGCTGGCATGTTGGCCCTCAATGAAGTAATGGGTACACAACATCGTCTCTTGCTAGATTTCACCGCCGGATATGGATTTGTCGGCATTGCTGTTGCCTTAATGGGTCGCTCTCATCCTGTTGGCATCATTATGGCATCCCTGCTCTTTGGAATGCTCTATCAGGGCGGGGCAGAGCTGGCATTCGAAATGCCAAAAATAACCCGCGATATGATCATTTCCATTCAGGGTCTGGTGATCCTGTTCGCAGGGGCCATGGAGCATATGTTCCGTCCGGCCCTGATCAGGCTGTTTGTGCGTATGCCAGCCACCGCTGGCGCGGTTTAAGGGAGAGGGAGAGAGAAAATGGAATTTCTGGAAACCTTCACCCTGATCCTTGATTCAGCTGTGCGTCTGTCTGTGCCGTTATTGCTGGCCTGTCTGGCCGGGCTTTATTCCGAGCGCTCCGGCGTCTTTGATATTGGTCTGGAAGGCAAAATGCTGGGCGCAGCTTTTGCCGCAGGGGCCGTGGCCTATATCACCAGCTCCGCCTGGCTTGGCCTGTTTGCCGCAATTGCGGTCTCTGTTGCGCTGGCGCTGGTCCATGGCTATGCCTCAATCACCCAGCGCGGCAATCAGATCGTCTCTGGCGTTGCCATCAATTTTGTTGCAGCAGGCCTGACCGCTCTCTTGGGGCAGGCATGGTTCAGCATGGGCGGGAAAACACCGCAATTGCCCAATTCGGCCCGTTTCAATCCAATCGAGCTGCCATTTGCCGAGAGCCTGCGTGATGTCCCAATCCTTGGTCAGCTTTATTCGGAATTGCTGTCCGGTCATAGCCTTTTGGTTTATGCCGCTGTCGCTGCGGTTGCACTGACATGGTGGATCCTCTATCGCACCCGCTTTGGCTTGCGTCTGCGCGCTGTGGGCGAAAATCCGGGCGCGGTGGACACCGCCGGAATTTCGGTGATTGCCCTGCGCTATCAGGCTGTCATCATCACCGGCATTCTGTGCGGCATCGCTGGCTCTTATCTCTCAATTGCCCAATCAGCTGGCTTTTCCAAAGATATGACAGCAGGCAAGGGTTTCATTGCTTTGGCCGCGCTCATCTTTGCCAAATGGAAACCGATCAATGCCCTTGGGGCCTGTTTCCTGTTTGGCTTTTTGGATGCCGTGGCCATCCGCGCGCAAGGTGCCGTCTTGCCGGTGATTGGCGAAGTGCCGGTGCAATTCATGCAAGCCCTACCCTATATTTTGACAGTTGTTTTGCTGGCTGGCTTTATCGGCAAGGCAATTCCGCCAAAAGCTGGCGGCGTGGCTTACACCAAAGAGCGATAAAGAGGCGGACATGACAGACACTGCAATTGAGCTCACCCCTCAAAGCCTTGAGCTATTTCAAAAAGCCAAAGAGGCCCGTGACAAGGCCTATGCCAATGAATCCAGGTTTCAGGTTGGCGTGGCCCTGCTGACGCGCTCCAACAAGATCTATGTTGGCGCCAATATCGAAAACACCTCCTACCCGGAAGGATGGTGCGCGGAAACAACCGCCATTTCGCACATGATCATGGCCGCCCAAACGCCTGAAGATCGCCAAATTACGCAAGTGGTGGTGATTGCCGAACTGGACCCGCCCATCACCCCATGCGGTGGCTGTCGCCAGCGCCTCAAGGAATTTGGCACGCCAGACACCATCATTCATGCCGCAAATCTCAGCGGTATTCAGTCCTCTTTCACGTTGGGTCACCTGTTGCCCGCCGCTTTCAGATTATAAGGAAATGCCAAAATGACAACACAAGGTTTGGCCCATGATGCGGCCCATCGCATTCAGGAAAAAGCCCCCGGCACCTGTCAGATTGGCATGGTCCTTGGCTCAGGCCTCGGCTCTTTGGCCGATGAAGTACAAAATGCTGTGCGCTTTGCCTATACGGACTTGCCCGGTTTCCCCGTCTCTTCTGTGTCCTCTCATGCGTCCGAGCTGATCATAGGCACATTGATGGGTGTCAAAGTCGCCATCTTAGCAGGGCGCGCCCATTTTTATGAAACAGGCGATGCTCGTGTCATGGACGTGCCACTGGCAACGTTAAAAGCACTGGGCTGCGAAGAAATTTTGCTCACCAATGCCGCTGGCTCCCTGCGCGAGGAGATTGCTCCGGGGGAATTGATGTTGATCGATGACCATATCAACTGGTCTGGCCGCAATCCCCTGATTGGCGTGGAAAGCGATGATCGGTTTGTTGGCCTGACAGAAGCTTATGATGCGACCATCCGCGCAGATTTGATCAAGGCAGCTGCTATCGCCGGGATTGATTTGAAAAGCGGCGTCTATAGTTGGTTCTCCGGCCCCAGCTTTGAAACCCCGGCAGAAATTCGTGCCATCCGTATGCTGGGAGCCGATGCCGTTGGCATGTCAACAGTGCCCGAAGTCATTATGGCGCGCTGGATGGGGTTGAAGGTTGGTGCGGTCTCGACCATCACCAATTATGGCGCAGGCATGAGCGGTACGGAACTCTCTCATGACGAGACCAAGGAAATTGGCCCGATTGGCGCCGTGAAATTGATCAAGATAATCCGGGCCTATCTGGACAACAAGGCCAAGGCATAAAGGAGAAAGACGATGAGCATGAAGGATCAAGAGCTTGCCCAAAAGGCTATCTCCCTTTTGGATTTGACCAATTTAAACGATGAGTGCAGCGAAGCAGAGATTGAAGCACTCTGCGCCAAGGCGCAAACCCCGTATGGCAATATAGCGGCAATCTGCATTTGGCCCCGTTTCATCAAACAGGCAAAGCCTTTGCTGGCAGGCACACAAATCAAAATTGCCACAGTGGTCAATTTCCCCGCAGGCGGCGAAGATGTGGCAGCTGTGGTCAAAGAGACAGAACAGGCCTTGGCCGATGGAGCCGATGAAATTGATCTGGTTGTGCCCTATCAATGCTGGCTGGATGGCCGCCGCGGCTATGCAGAAACCATGGTGGTGCGCGTGCGTGAGGTCATTCCGGTCACAGCCAGATTGAAAGTCATTTTGGAAACAGGCGAGCTGAAAGAAGAGGCCATCATCCGGGAGATCTCGGATATGGCAATCGAAGCCGGAGCCGACTTCATTAAAACCTCAACCGGCAAGGTCAAGATAAATGCAACGCCACAAGCCGCAGAAGTGATGCTGGAAGCCATTGCCCAAAGCGATAAAAAGGTCGGTTTCAAACCAGCCGGTGGCGTGCGATCCTTGGAAGATGCCGGAACCTATCTGGCTTTGGCGCAAAAATATCTTGGCGCAGATTGGGCCCAGCCCGATACGTTTCGCTTTGGTGCGTCTGGTGTTCTGGATGCCTTATTGGCCACAATGCAAGGCAGCAAGACAGAAGCCGGGGAGGGCTATTGATGCTTGCGCAAGAAATTATTCGCAAAAAACGCGATGGCGGGTGTCTTGGAAAAGACGAAATCCAGTTTTTTGTCGATGGCATCACCTCTGGCGCGGTGTCTGAAGGGCAAATTTCTGCTCTGGCCATGGCAGTCTATTTTCAGGGCATGGAATTGGACGAGCGCGTCGCCCTGACCCTTGCCATGCGCGATTCCGGTGCTGTGCTCGATTGGTCCGAACTCAACGGCCCGGTGGTGGACAAACATTCAACTGGCGGGGTTGGCGACAATGTCTCTTTGATGTTGGCACCGGCCTTGGCCGCGTGCGGGGCCTATGTGCCCATGATTTCCGGTCGCGGCCTTGGCCATACCGGCGGCACATTGGACAAATTCGATTCCATTCCCGGCTATGT
The DNA here is from genome assembly GCA_025800145.1 of Cohaesibacter sp. Lineage (GTDB taxonomy): Bacteria > Pseudomonadota > Alphaproteobacteria > Rhizobiales > Cohaesibacteraceae > Cohaesibacter. The sequence continues at coordinate 12,446 of JAOXSH010000023.1, read as the reverse complement.
CACCCAGCCTGATAATGCCCTCTTTCGCAAAGTCACCAAAGAGGTCGGCTGTGCAATCATTGGCCAGACGGCCAATTTGGCCCCGGCAGACAAACGCTTTTATGGCATTCGCGATGTCACAGCCACGGTAGAGAGCATTCATCTGATCACCGCCTCTATCCTGTCCAAAAAATTGGCGGCAGGACTGGATGGTCTGGTGCTGGATGTCAAATCCGGCTCTGGCGCTTTCATGCCCAGCCATGAGGACAGCCAGAAACTGGCAAAAAGTCTGGTCACCGTTGCCAATGGCGCAGGGGTGGAAACATCGGCTCTGTTGACGGATATGAATGAGCCACTGGCAACAGCCGCTGGCAATGCCATCGAAATGAAAAATGCCGTCAAATTCCTCACCGGTGCCCATATCGATCCGCGCAATTGGCAGATCACGGTCGCTCTTGGCGCAGAAATGCTGCGCATTGCCAAATTGGTCGAGACAGCTGAAGAAGGCGTGCAAAAAATGCAAGAGGCCTATCGCTCTGGCGCGGCCACAGAAAAATTTTCTGCTATGGTCACAGCCTTGGGTGGTCCTGCCGATTTCGTCGAAAATATGGACAAACATCTGAGCCTTGCGCCAAAAGTGGTGGACATTCCAGCACCAAAAGCTGGCTTTGTCGAAGCCATTGATACCCGTCAGCTCGGCATTGCTATCGTGGAGCTTGGTGGCGGTCGCCGCAAGGCAAGCGATGCCATTGATCACAGCGTTGGGCTGGACAAGCTGGCAGGCATTGGCCAACGCCTTGAAAAAGGTCAGCCTCTTGCAAAGGTCTATGCGCATAATGATGAGCAGGTCGCCCGCGCCAGTGCATTGGTGCAGCAAGCCTATCAAATTGGCGAGCAACAGATTGCCAGCCATGCAGTTTATGAAACAATCACAGGGTAAAAGCCTTCAAAGTTAAGGAGGTGCCAGTATGGCACGGGCATTTCTTCTGGTTCTCGACAGTTTCGGCATAGGCGGCGCAACAGATGCCGCCCAATATGGCGATCCTGCCCATCCTGATGAGGGGGCCAACACATTGGGCCATATCGCCGCTGCTTGCGCCAAAGGCGAAGCCGACCAGGCTGGGCTGAGATCAGGGCCATTGTATATCCCCAATATGGACCGCTATGGCCTTGGGTTGATCGCACAAAAAGCCTGCAGTGAACGCCCGGCAAATCTTAATTATGGCGATGAGATAGAGGGGCTGTGCGCCAATGCCTCTGAAATCTCCAAAGGCAAAGACACCCCGTCCGGCCATTGGGAAATTGCAGGGGTGCCAGTACCCTTTGATTGGGGCTATTTCCCCGATACAGAGCCAACATTTCCAGAAGAAATGACGCAAGCCTTTTTGAAAAAAACCGGTCTTCCCGGCCTTTTGGGCAACAAACATGCCTCTGGCACTGTGGTGATTAATGAGCTGGGCGAGGAACATATCAAAACAGGTATGCCGATCTGTTATACATCGGCAGATTCTGTCTATCAGATTGCCGCCCATGAAGAGCATTTCGGGTTGGATCACCTCTATGACATTTGCGAAATCGCCTATGAGCTGGTCAAACCTTATAACATTGGCCGTGTCATTGCCCGCCCTTTCATTGGGCAAACACCCGATGATTTTGAGCGCACAGGCAATCGTCGCGATTTCTCGGTCCTGCCGCCTGAGCCGACATTGCTGGATCGGGCAAAAGCGGCAGGCCGCGAGGTGATTTCAGTTGGCAAAATTTCCGATATTTTTGCCCATCAGGGTGTGACACAAAAAATCAAGGCAACCGGCAATCCCAATATCTTTGATGCCACTTTGGAAGCCATAAAAGGGGCAAAAGATGGGGATCTGGTTTTTTCCAATCTCGTTGACTTTGATATGCATTATGGCCATCGCCGCGACGTGTCAGGCTATGCCGCGGCTTTGGAATATTTCGACAAACGCATCCCGGAACTGGAAGCCATGCTAAAAGAGGGCGATATGGTGATCCTGACCGCCGATCATGGTTGCGATCCCACATGGCCGGGTACAGATCACACCCGCGAACAGGTGCCGGTGATGATGTTTGGCCCCGGCATCAAGGGCCGCTATGCGGGAAGTCGACCAACATTTGCCGATATCGGAGAGACAATCGCCGAGCATTTGGGCCTTGCGCCGGGGCCTCATGGCGCCTCTTTCCTCAAAAGCTGATGATGAAATTTGAAATCCCGGCATATAAGCCGGGATTTTGCGATCAAACAAAAACAGGCATCCATGATAAAAGGGCAAGCGGATGACGAATGAAATGGATGAAACCCCAATCCAGCCAACAGGGCAAAACCTGCCAAAGGCGGAATTGCATTGCCATCTGGAAGGCGCTGCCTATCCCGATCTGGTGCGCAGGCTCGCCGCCCGCCATGGGGTCAGTCTGGATGATATAATTGATGAAAATGGCGCTTATATATGGTCCGATTTCACGTCCTTTTTGCAATGCTGGGACAGGGTGGCCGCCGTTATCCGCACGCCAGAGGATTATGCCGATCTGGTTGAAGATTATCTTTTGCGCAATGCCGATCAAGGATGCCTCTATACAGAATTTTTCATCTCCCCCGATCATGTAGCCTTGATGGGTATGAGCTATGAAAATTTGCTGGAGGGCGTGATTGAAGGCTATAAGCGCGCCAAAAAAATCAGCCTTGAAAGGAATTTTCCCATTGAGGCCCGCTTCATCGTGACATGTGTGCGCCATATGGGGCCAGAGAAAGCGCTGGGCGTGGCAAAGACGGTCGCCAAAAATCCGCACCCTTTGGTAACAGGCTTTGGTATGGGTGGGGATGAGCGCATGCACAGCCAAAAAGCCTTTGCTCCTGCTTATCACATTGCCCATGAGGCCGGGCTTTTATGCACCACCCATGCCGGGGAATTTGGTGGACCAGAAAGTGTCGTGGATGCACTGGATCATTTGCCGATCAACCGCATTGGCCATGGTGTGCGCTCCAGTGAAGATGCCGATTTGATGAAGCGATTGGCCGATGAAAAGATCACGTTAGAAGTCTGCCCCGGCTCCAATGTCTCACTGGGACTGTATAAGAGCCGCAAAGATCATCCCATTGACAAGCTCATGCAAGCGGGCATCAATACAACACTGTCATCCGATGATCCGCCTTTCTTTCATACATCTTTAGGGCAAGATTACGATGATCTGGCCAAAATTAAGGGCTGGGACAGGAATGTGATGCTTGGCTTCACACGCCGTTCCCTGCAAGCGGCCTATCTTGACGAGACAACACGGCAGGCTTTGTTAACCCGCGTAAAATAATGGCGGAAAAAGGCTCTTTGCAATGCTTGCAGCAATGGGCAAGCTTGAGTTAAAGACTAGGACGTAGACTCATAAATGTGATGTATTTGGCGCTTAAATGGCCGCGCTCTTGCTTTGTCATTCCCTTGGGTTGGTGGGCGGCAAGGTGCCAAGAAGAGTGTTTGAATGGGCAACCAGCCCATCCTGCACACTTTTGCGTGGGATATCGGGCCATTTATGCCGTTGGTATTAAGCGCCAAATACGCCAGATTTATGAGTTTACGTCCTAATACCAAGAGACAAGACTAGAGAAGGATTTGGGCGCAATGAAACAGGTAACCGTCGTAGACCATCCGCTGGTTCAGCATAAACTCACCATCATGCGGGACAAAGAAACGTCAACAGCCAGTTTTCGCCGCCTTTCGCGTGAAATCTCGCACCTGCTATGCTATGAAGCCACGCGCGAATTAGCGATGACGACCAAGCCCATCGAAACCCCTTTGATGGAAATGGAAGCGCCCACCATTGCCGGGAAAAAGTTGGTTTTTGCTTCTATTTTGCGCGCAGGCAATGGCTTGCTTGAAGGCATGCTGGATTTGGTGCCTTCTGCTCGTGTGGCCCATGTTGGTCTCTATCGTGACCCGGAAACCTTTGAAGCGGTTGAATATTATTTCAAAGCCCCGGAAGATCTGCAAAATCGTCTTGTCATTGCGGTCGATCCCATGCTGGCAACGGCCAACAGCGCCATTCTTGCGATTGAAAAATTGAAAGAACGCGGAGCCCACAATCTGCGCTTTGTGGCCCTTCTGGCCTCTTCGGAAGGCATTAAAACCTTCACCGAAGCGCATCCCGACGTGCCCATCATCACCGCAGCCATTGATGAAAAGCTGAATGAGAAAAACTATATCATTCCCGGCCTTGGCGATGCAGGCGATCGCATGTATGGCACAAAATAATACCAACGGCACGAAAGGTGACTTTCAGGTCTTGTTTACGTTGGGCATAAAAAAACGTCTCTTGATCGAAGAAACGCCTCTCCCTTTACGCCTTCTTGGCGCATTTTTTTTAAGCTTTCACAAAGGCGAAAGGAAGAGATATGGGACGGTTGATCATTTTGGCAGGGCTGGCAATTGGCCTTTTCTCGCTTATGCCACCATTGATTTCGAAATTCATGCAAACCAATGGCTATAGCGATAGCCCTTCGACGGCTTATGGGTTGAAGTCAGAGCATAGCACCAAAAACAACAAGCAGACTACAAGGTCTGGCCATGTTTATTTGAAGGCCAACAGCAAGGGGCATTTTTTAACCCGTGCCCGTTTGAACGGAAAATCCATTCGGGTTTTGGTCGATACAGGCGCAACTGCGGTTGTTTTGTCCTATCAAGATGCCCGCAAAATTGGTCTGACTCCACATATCTCTGATTTTAATGTGCGTGTGCAAACAGCCAATGGGGAAGGGCGCGCAGCCGAGATAAAATTGCGCTCCGTGGAAGTGGGAACCATCCGGGAAAAAAATATTTCCGCCCTGATTGCTCCAAAGGGGGCATTGTCTGTCAGTCTGTTGGGCATGACCTTTTTAAAAGAGTTGAAACGCTTTGAATTGGCAGGAAATAGATTGATTTTGGAAAATTAGCGTCTTTCAATTCAAATATCTTTGGAAATGCTTTATGCCGTTGGTATTACCAGTTTAAAGGACACAGACAAATTGCTGTAAAACAATCTGTCATAATCATCATTCATATCTGCGCATCTAGGACGTAGACTCATAAATTTGATACATTTGGCGTTTAAAGGATAGGACTTATTTTTCCTCTCACGTCGTCGTAAGGATTTGAAAATGAACCACATTGTCTGCTTCCTTACTCCTAGTGAAAGGAAAAATAAGTCTCTACCAAATGCACCAGATTTATGAGTCTACGTCCTAATTTGCATCGAAAAAAGGGTCTGTTTCATGTTTCCCAAGCCATCGGCTTCTATCAAAAGCAACAGCTATGAGTTTGAGACCAAACCATTGGTCAAGCCCACCGGGTTTCGCGAATATGATGCCCGCTGGCTGTTTGGCGAGGAGCTGAACCTGATCGGCGTGCAAGCCTTGGGCGCGGGCATTGGCACAGTCTTGCACAAATTGGGCGTGGAGCCTTCCATCGTCGTAGGCCATGATTTTCGGGGCTATTCCGCATCCATCAAAATGGCGCTGATTACAGGCCTGATGTCCGCAGGCTGTAAGGTCAAGGATATCGGACTGGCCTTATCGCCTATGGCCTATTATGCGCAATTTGCGCTTGATTGTCCGGCAGTTGCCATGGTCACAGCCTCGCATAACGAAAATGGCTGGACCGGTGTGAAAATGGGCGCAAACCGCCCTTTGACCTTTGGCCCTGATGAAATGTCCATGTTGCGCGATGTTGTTTTGAACGGCCAACAGGAAACACGCACCGGCGGTAGCCTCGAAATTGTAGAGAATTTTGGCCAAACTTACATGGACGATCTGACCAACCGGCCAAAATTGACCAACAAGCTCAAAGTCGTGGCCGCTTGCGGCAATGGCACAGCGGGCGCTTTTGCCCCCCATGTGCTAAGAGCCATTGGCTGCGATGTGATTGAGATGGATTGTGATCTGGATCACTCCTTCCCCAATTACAATCCCAACCCGGAAGATATGAAAATGCTGCATGCCTTGCGCGATCGCGTTTTGGAAACCGGGGCCGATGTCGGCTTGGCCTTTGATGGTGATGGCGACCGTTGCGGCGTGGTTGATGAAAAAGGCAATGAGATTTTCGCCGATAAGGTTGGGGTCATGCTGGCCCGCGATATCTCTGCGATCCATGACAACAAGCAATTTGTCGTGGATGTGAAATCCACTGGTCTCTTCAAGGCAGATCCGGTGTTGCAGGCCAATGGCGCACAAACGGATTATTACAAAACCGGCCATTCCTATATCAAACGCCGGGTGACAGATTTGAACGCCATTGTTGGCTTTGAAAAATCAGGTCACTTTTTCTTCAATGCGCCAATCGGTCGGGGCTATGATGATGGTCTGGTCTCGGCTCTTGCTGTGTGCGATATGCTGGACCGCAATCCAGACAAGAGCATGAGCGATCTGTATAATGATCTGCCAAAAACCTATGGCTCCCCTACCATGTCTGCCAAATGCGCGGACGAAATCAAATATGATGTGGTGGACCGTGTGGTCGCAAAACTCTCTGCAATGGTAGAAGCAGGGGACAGCCTTGCCGGGCATAAGCTGGTGGATGCCGTGACCGTGAATGGCATTCGCGTCACCGCAGAAGATGGCACATGGGGTCTGGTCCGCGCTTCCTCCAACAAGCCGGAAATTGTTGTGGTGATCGAAAGCCCGGTCAGCCAGCAGCGTCTGGAAGATATGTTTGCAGCGATTGATGGTGTTTTGCGCAAAAATCCCGAAGTGGGTGCCTATAACCAAACGCTGAAAGGCTAATCAGCTCTGTCAGAATACAGAATAGTCTGAAAAGGCGCGCTAAAGCGTCTTTTCAGCACCCAGTCAAACGTCAAAGCCACGACGCCGCAAATCCTCGGCCAGCAAATCCGGGCTGGTAAAATGATGGGTCTGCAAACCAACCTTTTGCGCGCCTTTTATATTGTTCAAACTGTCGTCAATGAAAAGACAGGCATTGGCCTCAAGATCATTGCGCTCCAGACAAAGCTGATAAATTGCAGGGTCTGGTTTGATCAGGCCTTCTGCGCCAGAGACAACAATATCACGAAACTCATAAAGAAACGAAAAGCGCTCTTGTGCCTCACGAAAGGTATCGGATGCAAAATTGGTGATGGCGTAAAGCGGCACCCCTAGCTCATGCAGCTTTGCCTTAAGCGTAACAGAGCCGGAAATGGGGCCGGGCACCATGTCGTGCCAGCATGCGCGAAAGGCTTTGATTTCAGCCTCGTAATGGGGATAGTGCGAAATAAGGTCATGCTCGGCCTCTGCCCAGCTTCGGCCCCGATCTTGCTCTATATTCCAAGCCCATAAATTGGTCTCAGTGATGAAGCGATCAATGGCGGCCTCATCGTTGAAAATCTTGCGATAAAGCAGGCGCATATCCCACTCAATCAGCACATTGCCGATATCGAAAATGATGGCAGAGACAGATCCAGACATAAACGCTCCCAAGAGAATGCCAGTTTGCTACAAGAGCTATTTGATCCTGTGTTCATATGGCCGCATTATGGCGAGACTGATTCGAATATAGTCCTCTCTGCCGGAAATTGCGCATGCGCCTCTTTTGCCAATTCAGATCTGTCCAAACGCTTCGCGCACTTCTGACCATATTGCTCATCACGATTGGCACTGTGTTTTTGCCTTCACAGGTCTATAGCCAGCAGGGTGCCACGTCGCAAAATGAGCCGGAAACGCTGTTGCCTGCGGTGCCTGCCCAAAGCCCACAACAGGTGCAAAGCAAAGCTTTGCCGGATTTGTCAGAGCAGCAACCCGCTACAATATTGCGCATTGGTCTGGTTGCAACAAGGGGGGCTGCCTATTTGCAAGCCCGCATTGAACCCTTCAGAAAATATCTGGTGGAAGGGCTGGCGCGCCCCGTTGAAATCATTGCCTTTCCAACCGCAAAGGCGTTGGTGCTCGCGCACATTTCCAAACAGGTGGATTATGCCTATTACCCCGCCAGTGCTTTTGCTCAAGCCTATGCCTCTTGCGGTTGTGTCCAGCCCTTGGTGGCACCTGTGCTACAAAGCGGCCATGAGGGTGTATTTATGGTGCTTGTGGTCAAAGAAAGCAGTGGCATTCGCTCTTTGGGAGATCTGACAGACAAAACATTGGCCTTGTCATCCACAAAAGCCGCCATTCCCTATCACATGGCGATGAATGAATTACGCTTAAGCGGTCTGGATCCTACAACAGATTTGCAAGCCATTGTCGCGGAAGAAACTCCCGATTTGGCCCTTGACCATTTGTTCAATGATAGAGTGCAGGCCGCGCTTGTTTGGTCCTCCACCCCCTATAGTCACACGCTTCTCACTGCAAAAGGCGCGGTATCTTCCTATCTTGAGAGGTTCAAACAAAAGCGCAAGATCATTGGCTCTCCAGACTTCACACTCATCTGGAAATCACGCCCTGTGCCAGCAGGCCCCCATAGCGTGCATAAAGATATATCCAAACAAGACAGAGCTCTCCTCACACGCTTGCTAAAAGCCATGCAAAAGGACGCACCAGATGCCTATGATGCCATAGAGCGACATTATGATGCAGGCTATCGCTCTGTCTCATTGCGTGATTATGCCCCTTTGCTCGATATAGCAACCAGTCAGTAGGATTGAGAACCTGATTAAAAGCCCTGAACCATCCCTCTCTCTCCCAAATCACCCGTCATGATAGTCTCATGGACTATCTGAAAAGGGGAAAGGGCTGGATATACAACCTAAAATTTGTGACTGGGACTTTAAAATCAGGTACTGAGCTATCTATCTGACATTCACAATAGATGTGGTCAGACGCGGCACCATAATGGCATGATCTTTGATATTGATCGTGCCTGTCATATCGGTCAGAAAAGTAGGTTTGTAAGCCACCTCGGTTTCTGCCATCACATAAAAGCTGTTTGCGATTTTCAGACCAGAAGGCAGATCATTGGCGGACAGGCCTGTACCGCCACCCGTTGTATGCTGCCAAGCAACGCGAACCCGTTTTCTGCTGTCAACAGAGACCCCTATCAAATGCAATTTCAATCTGTGATCACTATAGGGAAACATCACTGCTTTAATCGCCTCTACATAGCCAATATAGGCCGATGAGGAGATATTATTCGCCTGTGTGGTCAAGTCAGCCAGCACGGTTGCAGAATGGTCTGTGCGCTTTTTAACCAGATAGAGATTGGACAATTCCCATGACACAAAAGTGAAAGTGATCATCACAGGCAGAATGAAGGCCAATTCTATGGCAGCCACACCTTTGTCATCTTTGCGAAAGCGGTGCAGACACTGAAAGAATGATTTGACAATGGACATAAGAATACTCATCTGCAATTAGAAAGGTTCGTTCCGAAAAGCTGCTGTGGCACTGAGGGGAATATCTAAATTTGTTGTGCTGCCGAGAAGTGAAGCCAAATTCGTCAGATAGTCGACAACGTAATAGACCTTAACGATCACATAATCCTCGCGTCCTCCGGGCTGAAATGTGCTGGCGCTCTGGTCGAGAATGTCATTCTTTTTGGGCGGATTGAAATTGATATTTTCAGGCGCATCAAAGCGTTTCACATCAATGATCAGATTTTGACGACAGCTTGCCGGTGAGGTCGCAACCTGATTGCAAATCTCATTGCGGAAGGTTGCCATTGTCATATTGGCTGTTTGTGCCTGCCCGGTGCGGATTTGTCGGCTGATCGACTTCACAGCTGTATCCATACTCTGGGCCATCCACAAAATATGGCCTCCCAACAGCATGAAGCTCAACATGGCAAAGAAGGGGGCTCCGATCAAAGCAAATTCTACGGCAGTCGCACCACTGTCGTCGCGCAGGAACAGGGCGCGTAATCTGGCAAAACCATGAAAGCGTCTGGGCTCACTCTGAGGCATGATCACTAAAATCCAATTGTCATACACGGACCCGGCATCGCAAAATCAGCCAAAGTCAGGCACTTGCTATCAATAGTGCTTTGGACACAAACCAAAGCATCATGAGAATATGCAGCACTTTATCAGTCACCCTATGTGCAAAGAAGGATAAGCCGATCAAGTGCCACGCCACTCATAAGAGAATGACTGATAAATCTTTCACTTTCCTTGGGAAAGCTGGTTAACAGCTTAATAATCATTGCAAAAAGAGCTGGATATGCCGCTTAAAAGTCTCAGACAGAGCCACTATCCAAAGAAAACAGACGTAGCTGGAATGACAGATTATTCGCTATCAACCTGCGCAGGATCTGCGGTGGCGCTGGAAAAGCGTTCTGCAGATTGTTCAGACAAGATCTTCATCATGTCAGGATCATCCCCAACCCGATAAATCTGCTCGCAGTTAGGATTGCACGTCAAGGTGCTGCGTGTAGCGCCCCTATAGACCACAACACCACTGCTGCTGTCTGAGGAAACGGTCAGAATTTCATCAGCAATGGGTTCTCCATCCCGATCCAGCACAATCAGATTGGTTGTCCCATAGCGCTTGCCCGTAATGATCAAGGTCTGACTATCTTTAATGGTGGTGTCAGCAATTGCCGGATTGCCAATCACAATCATATGGGCCGGGCGGGCAATCTTCATGACCTTGGCGCGATCCACAATCACATGAATAGCACCATTCTCCTCATTTGCCTGTAGTGAAGTGGGAAGAAGCGCACTGAATAGGCCCAGAGCAAAAAAGGAAGCAAGGCATTTCATGTAAGGCATCCTATGGGTCAGATTTTGCCATTGATTGTATATATGGCCCTTAGAATGGAAAAAAATGGTGAAGGAAGCTTTAAAGCCGGCTTTTCAATTTCTATTTCGATGATAGAGACAGATAAAAATAAAGAGATGTCTTGAGATGTTAAAATAAATCATAATATTGTTATTTAGAGCAATGAAAGTAATATCTTAAATAAAAATGAAATAAATTTTATTGAAATAATAAATTAACTATTATTTTCTTTGAAATTTTTAAGATAAATATTTATTTTTTGCTTATAAAAAATTAACTATAGGGAATTTGTGTGATTTTTTAACTTAAAAAATAAGCATTTTTAATAGATTGGAAATAATTATCAGATAGAAATGATTTTGCTCAAGGGGCCAAAGAAAAACAAACCTCGGAGCGGAAGAGCTGTCAAATATGGAAATTTAGGAGTCCAAAATGAAGAATTTTGCACGTTTTATGAACGATGAGTCCGGTGCAACCGCTATTGAATATGCTTTGCTGGCTGGTTTGATCGGTGTTGGCATTGTAACCGCTGCCACCAATTTGAAAACAGACATTACTGAGCTGTTTAGCCGTATCGGTACAAAGTTGGATAGCGCTGCGAAGACGACACCCTAATGTGAAGAATGATGGCAATGACATGCCAATGGGAGGGTTGCCGTGGGCAACCCTCCTTTTTTATTGAGACCAATTTCTTATTTAAAAGCAATTTCAAAGAGATAATTCGATCAATAAAATCTTTGGTAAGCTTTATCTGCCATAGTATTTTCATCAGAATAGTCAGGAACCATAATCGATAGATACCGGGAGAAAAGGAAAGCACAATGTTTGAAACCATATTGGGATGGGCGCTTTTGTTTTTCACGCCTCTGGTATTTGCTTATGCAGGCAGTTCCGATCTGTTCACCATGAAAATTTCCAACAAGGTCGCCCTGATCTTGATGGTGTCTTTCCCTTTATGCGCTTGGGCTGTTGGGTTTAACGGCGAACAGTTGCTGTCCCATGTGGGGATAGCGCTAATTGTCCTGGTTGCGTCTTTCATTTTATGGCAATTCAATGCCATCGGTGGAGGAGATGCCAAATTTGCGGCGATGGCTTCATTATGGTTGGGACCAGAAATGACACTGGCCTTTATCGCGCTGGCATCCGTTTATGGGGCAGTATTGGCTATTTTTTTTCTTCTGGTCAGATCACAGCCTTTGCCGGTCTTTTGCATTTCAATCAACTGGATCTCAAGATTATATGAAGCAAAACGCATTCCTTATGGTATAGCCTTGGCGGCTTCTGGCCTGCATCTCTATGCCACGTCCGATTGGATGCGTCAGGGCGTTGAAAGGCTTATACCAACGGTATGAAAGATTAACCCATATGACCGGATTTTATTGGCTTTCGCGAGACTGTGAGCTATTTTGTGCTCTGACGCGTTTTGTTACGTCATTGAGAAGCGTTCTTCGAACATTATCGCGAACTGGCTTTTGACTGCGTGCCACTCTCGCAGTGCCCGATTTAAAAGTCTCCAAGTGAGACTTTTAGGCTGCATATCCAGCCCCCTCCCCCTTTTCAGACCGCCCATGAGGGTACCATGACGGGTGGTCTGAAAAGGGGGAGAGGGCTGGCTCAGGACTTTTAAATCAGGCTCTTAGAGATAAGACGACAAAGCACAAAATTCAGAATAGCCCCAGATCATCCTTGGCCCGTAAGAAGCATTCCTCGATGGTCCAGCGCAGTCCGGCCGCTCCGGCCAGTCGGGCAAGCGAAGTTCCTTCCTGCGCATAAGCAAAATAGTAGGCGATCT
>JAOXSH010000007.1 GCA_025800145.1 Cohaesibacter sp. | reverse complement strand
TTGGCAACGGAAGCACTCACACAATCTGGAAGAAGACAAATATCGAAAGAGGATTTTGATATATCAAGACCGACAAAACGGCTAGTATATGTCATAGGCTTGGTCTTTCTTATACACGAGCGATAAGCTCATCCAACGGTTCGACGAAGCCTCCTGGTGTGACAAGGGTTTTGCTTTTTTACGAACGAGAGTTCTGGCCGCTTAGGCCCAACCACTTGAAACACCAGTGTCTGAATGGTGTAGGCATCCAGAGACAAAAGAGGCAGGTTCATCATAGCAAATGAACCTGCCTCTAATTGTATAAGGCCGCTTGATGTCGTAATGAGGATGAGCAGTGCCTTCTTGAGTATGGCCTGCTTTTGTCTGCTTGTTGGGTGTCGCCATGCTTGGCCAACGTTCCAGAACCAATAAGCTCTGGTCGCTATTGGGGAGCTTATGCAGCCTCTCGCTGGACGTGCTTGTAGTGCCATGGCTTAATGTCTATTTCTTCAACAACGCGCTCGTATCCGGGCCAATGATTTTGCGTTATGCATGTGTGGTACCCAAGCTTGGCAACGCGGATGGCTTCTCGTCCTTCGGCCACAGCCTGCGGCGGCAGTTCAAAGATGCGGAATTCAAAAGGTGGATCTCGCTCAACAACAAGGAATACAAAGCCATTGATGGACTGCCCCCCCGGCATCCATCCATCCATTGGTGTACCAGTTCTCCTGAGCGTGATAACCCAGATCTCCCGCGATTTTCGCAAATTCCCAAGGCGTTGCGTCCCCGGTGGTTTTGATATCTACGATCAGCCCGTGTGCCGGGTTCACTAGGTCGGGACGGCACTTACAAAGCATCCCTATCTCGTGGTCGTTCCAGAAAGCCGAATGCTCAATCATGGTCTTGGAGTGGTTAAGAATGGGAGCGAGACAGTCATCACAGTGGATCTTGTCACGTAGACAATCCATCCCGTCATAGTCCTTATCGAGCAGAATGTTTGCGTCTGGGTAGGCTTCTTGAAGATCCTCCCATTTCTTACCGCGTCGATCACTGGGGCCGCGTATAACGGCCTCCTCGAAAAGGTGAGGCTCCATGATCACTGTGTGAATTGCGGACCCCATTGCGAATTGGTTGATCTGCGCGGCTGTTTTAGGTTTCGGATTGTCTCGATTGTGGCGGAAGTGGGCTGGGGATTTCGACCCCCCAAAGGACCATAGAGTGGATTTCGAAGTGCCTTTCCCAGCATGGTAAACCTCGTTTGGCATATCAGCAATAATTGCTGGACCGTTAGGATACTCTATTGCAGGGGCGTCCTCGACCTCTGCTAGATCATCCGCCTGATTGATCAGTTCCATGTTGTTGTCCATTATTTAAAATCAATATAAGTTGCGATATAAGCAACAATATTAAAAATGATGAGCTATTGTCAACATGAAAAATTTGCGCTATTTTGATCTTGCGAACAACAGCAAGTTTCGCTTCAGTCCTCCCATACGAGAAAGGCCCGCATAAAGCGGGCCTTTTTTATGGGATAATCGCAAGGATGGGGGTTGCTGTCTTTATAGTATCTTTGGTTTTTTTGCCGTTTGGCAAGATCAGATTGGCCTCGCCTGATGGGCGGGTGCTTGAGATATGGGCGATGCTTTGGGTGCCATCGGAAAAGGTAACCGCGCACAGGGTTTCGGCCAGCTGCCCTTCCACCTCGATCGCATCGCGGAAAAGGAAGGTCGCCCCGTCCCAAAATTCCAGCGGCCCTTTGCTGGTATCGACCTCTGCTGCGATGACAGCTTTATCAGAGGCTAAATTGGTTTTGGCCTTGGCGATGATGTGATAAGGCAGGGGACCGGCTTTTTTGTGATCGGTGATCAGCCCTGTGCCATCAATCTGCTTTGACAAGGGGATGGAGGAATTTTCCGGAACCTGGTTGATATCCATGCCCGCATTGGCCAGAACATCTGCAACGGGAATATTCAAAAAACGCGCAAGAGCTTGCGCTTCGTTCATTTGCAATTTGCGCTGACCAGACAAAGTCCGGCTCATGGCAGATGGGTCAATTTCCAAATGCTTGGCCGTTCGACGAAGACTGGTTCCTCTGTCCTTAAAGGCGGACATGAACCAGTCTTTGTTAATTTTAATATCATTGCTCATAATAATTCTATCTGTTGCATGTTTCGCAACAAATGACAAGAGGTCCAATTTTTGTGTTGACGAAAATAAACACTGTGTTATAAGTTGTGTAAATCACAACATAATGGAAATTAATCAATACTCCTATTGAGCCTCATTCATCAACGAAGACGAATCCTTGGGACGAAGTCATGAAAAAATTTGGGATGAGCCAAAACCAATTAGCGATTGCGCTAGGTTGTGACCGTTCGAAGATTTCGCGCGCGAGAAAACCTGAAAAGGGTGACAGGCCGCTGATCGATGCTTATACGCAGGTGCGGCTTTTGCGCCTTGCTCAACAAAAGGGCGTTGATCTTCGAAAAGAAGATCTGATCCCCGATGTCTGAGCCTCACTTCAAGCCCCCACAGAAAGATAGGTGCGGCAACCCAATCAAGGGCGCGGCGATAACGTTTTTGCATCCATGCTGTGTGTGTGTGGCGGTTTGGGGGTTTTTGGGTATGACTCCAACCTTAGCGCTGCCTTGCGCCGTGATGATTTGCCATCTGAGAAGCGCCGTAAATTGGCGGGGAAATGGTATTGCGCAAATCACCGACCGGGGGCCAAGAATGCCTAAAATCACATTGAGGCCAGATCAATCAGAAGTCCGAGACAAGGTGCGTATTGCGTTGCGCAATAGTGCGTCGGTCCTTGTTGTGGCTTGTACGGGCTGGGGTAAGACTGTCTTTGCCGGGGCGCTTATCCAGTCCATTGTTGCTCATAAAAAGCGTGTAATTCTTTGCGTCCACCGCGTTGATCTGATCAAACAAACTGCTGAGACATTCAAGGCATTTGGAATACCCTTCTCCTATACTGCATCGGGGTATCATTACAACCCCCATATGCCGGTGCAGATTGCCTCAATCTCCACACTCCAAAATCGTCTTGGTAAATATCCGGCTGACTATGTGTTTGTTGATGAAGCTCATTTATCCATGGCTGCGGGCTGG